>JABSQI010000159.1 GCA_013215905.1 Legionellales bacterium
GCTTATCCCATTAGCACTAACTAAAAATTCACTATATTCCCCATAAACTGTCTTAAGCTTTTTAAGATGCTTTAAATTAGCTAGAAAAATATCTTTAGTATATTCTCTAAGCCTGCTAATACCATAATCATATTCGGCCATCAAAAATTTCCAATTAGAATTTTCAAATATGTCTTGCGCACAGGAGTTAGTTTGAAAATCATTAATGCTTTGACTACTTATAATAAGTGAACCACATAATCTACGAAACCCATGACTAATGCCACGAATAAATCTAGTCATATTTATATCAGCCAGTTCTTGCCAAGCATTATCCAAAGCAACAACAAAACGTGTTCTCCTATCTCCATGACGCATATGGTCAACTATCCCTAATAAGAGAATTTGCTCTACTAAATGCTTAATTTTAACATCCCACTTTAAATCCTCTGTATCGATAATTGTTAAATGACCACTAAAATCAACATTAGATGTGCCATTAAATAAATCTCCATACACCCCATGCTCTGTGTAATCATGCAGAAGCTTTGATAATTCATGGGCTACTTGATCATCCTCTTGGTTTTGCAAATATTCTGCGATTTTTGTTATATTAGTTTCTTGATGATGTAGCTTCCAAACTTCACGGACAGCTTTTGATATTTTAGATTTTTGTAAGTCATCTAGCCCTCGCTTAGGAGCTGCCATTGTATCAACTATGTGGCTCAGATGATTAAACATAATGTCTAAATATTCATTATACTCATCAACAGACATAGATGAATCACGGTCTTTAATAGTGCTAAATGGATTAACGCAGATATCTTTTCCAACGGATATAACCCTTCCAGCTAACCCATAAGAAAAATCCCCATAATCTTTTGCATCATCAAATATAAAAGCCTTCCCTCCTTGACGTAAAACATCAGCAGCAATTGTTTTGATTAGCACCCCTTTGCCAGCTCCTACTCCTCCAACTATAGAACCATTGAAATTACGCATGCCATCAAAAATATTAATATTCCTGATCTCTTTAAAAACCCGATTTTTAATCTCTACAACTATTCCAGCTTTTGCCTTGTCATTCATTACTTCCCCTCCTCATTGTTAAGTTGTTTTAAATTACTATTTCTATCAGATACACTTGAAGAATTAACTTTATCCTCAAGTCTTTTAATTGCCTGCATTAACTTCCCAATGGTTGGAGCCATGACCGCAGCCAACATAAAGGCATAACTGTCACGATCTTGAATCAAACTCCTTAACGCATTTACAATCTCTTCCTTGCTAATATAAGAAAAGCCGCCAGCATGTAATTCAAATGAACCATGATTTATATCTGGCTTTGGAAGTTCCACGAACTTGAGAGCTTTAACATCCCCAACAGGATATCTAAAAAACACAGAGCTACCATGAGTATAATGGGCTCCTTGCAATTTATAATAATCAGAAGAAGTAGCATTATATTCAAGCCCCTTTGATTCCATATATTTCTTAAAATGGCTATAAACAACACCATAAGAACTCCCACAAACCAGCCCTAAAAGAATAATTAAAGTTTTCTTATTAAACATTATTGCTATCTCCATAAAATTGACTGTTCCCTGCATATTTCCTATCATTAATAATATTTTTCATCGGAATTACAGGCACTGTAAAACCCCTGTCTTTTATAGTAGAATTGTTTTTCACTGGCTTTACCACCCATTTAAAACCCAACTTTTCTAAAAGTCTAATTTTCCTTTTAGATATTTTGCCATTTTTATAATTAGTTCTTTGCCAACGAACCCACGTCCCAAGCTCTTTATTTTTAGAATATCTATAAGGAACATCACAATCCTCATTCTCTTTACGATATTGTATTAATTCTTTATATCTTGTCATCCATGCAGCCTCAGCAAAATCCCAAACAAACCCAATCTTTTCAAGCATATCAACTTTATCCTGTGCCAAAGTTCCTTTTTTATAGAGTCGCCTTTGCTCACAAACCCACACACCAAGCTCTTTATTCTTCGGATATACCCTAGAAAAATTACAGTCACCATTATCTTTACGATATTGCGCTAATTCCTTATATCTCTTTGGCCAGTCACCCTTATCTCTCAATACCCAAACAAATCCAATTTCTTCGAGTTTATTTATTTGTTCAAGATTCAGCTTATTTTGTTTGTATAGAATTCTTTGTCTTGCCACCCATCCTGACAATGCCTTTTCTTCTGCTCCTGAAAAATAATTGCACTGCCTGTTTTTTCTGAAATATTCTTTTAACTTCTCGAATTTTTTTGACCACTGTAAATCAGCAAAATTCCAAGTGAAATATAGAGTTTCAAGTTTTTTTATTTTATTTATGCTTAGTTTTTTTAATTTATAAGATTTTCGTTGCACCTCAACCCATCTAGCTAACTTATTATCACTGTAATTAGCAGGCACATCGCTATCACCCATTTTCTCAAAATAAAAACAAAGTTTACCGTAGCTTTTCATCCATTTTGCCTCAACAGGATTCCACTCAAACCCAATTTCATTAAGCATATCAATCTTATCTTGGAGCAAAACACCTTTTTTATAAGCTCCCCTTTGCTTAACAACCCACTCCCCAAGCCTCTTATTCTCTGGATATCTCTTAGGAACATCACAATCACCATTCTTTTCCTTGTATTTTTTTAATTCTTCATACATATACTCCCAACTAGAAACCATATTACTAACAATTTTTGTTAAAATAGTTCTTTCTAGAAATTCAGTTTTTAACTCATTTTTATACTCAACAATAATTTTCTTTTTTAATTTGCCTAGATCATATTTACCAAACCCAACTGAATTTGCTAATGCTCCCGTTAATAGCTTGCCCAACAACCCGTCAGTTTCTTTTAACGCATTTAATACGTTAACAACACAATCAAAACCCATTATATGAGCAGCTTTTTCAAAATCTTCATCCTTATGGTTGTTTATATACAAAGGAATAAATATGTAACCACATTTCTTATCCTTGGCTTTGCGCATAGCACGCCCAACTGCTTGAACAATATCTATAGAACTTCTTTTAGGATGCAGAAAAGCAACACAATCAACCGCTGGCACATCTATCCCCTCAGTTAAGCACCTTGCATTACTCAGCAAACTTTTTTCAGAGGCTCTGAAATCTTCTATAATATTATGCCTGTCATCAGATGATAGATTGCCACTTACATGAAATAAATTAAAATTTTCAATATTTTTAAAGCATTTAGAATGTCGGCGACTGGCAAATTCTTTAGCATCTTTAATTGTTGAATGGAAAGATATAATTTTATTTACTGGTTGTTTTTTTAAGGCATAAGATAGAGCTAACCTATGAGCTACTTCCTCTGCTTCTATTCCAACATCTGACTTGCTTGCTCTAAGCTCCGAGCGATCTACTTCGCCACTATCAATAACAGATATAATTATTTTATAATCACAAATAACATTTTTCTCTATTGCATCAGCAAATGAAAATTCATAACAAACATCGCCATACACATCTTTATCGTCCATTGAATAAGCAAGATCTCTTTTAGCAAAACCATCTTTCTCGCTAACTCGATAATGCTTAGGAGTAGCGGTCATAAATAGCCTAAATCCAATTTTAATATTCTTATCATCTAGAGCTAAGGCAAAATGTTTGTTTTTCCTGCCTGCTGTCTTATGGGCTTCATCAAATATTCCTAAATCAAAGCTAAAATTCTTTGGCATAGCCCTTGATAACACTTCAGCAGACTGATACGTACAGAATATAATATTTCTCTTCCTACTATTTCTCTTCTTAAAAAACTCTTTGATATCAGCAACATCAGTGCTAACATAGCAATTAAAATCTTCTTTATTAATCTCAACAGCATCAACATTACCAGCAACACTTTTGTCGGAGCAAACACACATAAAATCATCAATGCCCCAAGAAGCATTAGCCAACCAATATTCATAGGTTTGCTTCATTAGCCCTAATGAAGGCAACAACACCAAGATGTTTTTAGCATTAGATTTAATAGCATATTGCAGCCCAACTAAAGTCTTTCCAGAACCACAAGCCATAACAACTTGCGCCCGCTTTTTAGTTTTAGCAATCTTAACTATAGATTTTACAGCTTCTTTTTGATGCTGCCATACCGTATTTTTATTTAAATTATCCCCCATTATTTTTCACCTCTTTCTTACTATCTTTACTACTAAACATTACCTTCATCCCCTTCAGACACACTCACCATCTCTGCTAATAATTTTTCAGAATCAACATTAGCTGATATATTTTTAGCTAAATTATGTCGGCGATATATTTCGACCAGCCCTGTCAACCAATCAATTAACTCATCTTCGCTCTTAACTCCAACAGACTTGCCAACAGGCGTTTTAGAATCGTTATTAATAAAGACTAACAATGGGATCTCCACCACCTTAAAATCTTTAAGCTTTTGCACAATATATGAGTTATCTACTTTAGAATCTGGAAACTCTGGGAGACTCCCGCCTATAGCAATAGCCTCAAAATCAAATTTAAATCTATCTATGAAGCTTCGAACATCACCAATCATGCGGTGACAGGCAGGACAATCATGACCATAAATAAAATATAATTTATGATTTTCTATAAAAGAGCTTACATCTTTAGTGTTTAACTCTCGAATCTTGGCTAAAGCCACATCATTTTTAGCTACATCTTGCTGTAAATCTTCTACCATGCCAATAGCAGCATAGCTATTTAAAACAACCCCAATCAAAAATAATAAAATATATCTCTTAAACACCATCCCCTCCCCTTACAAACAACTTATTTC
>JABSQI010000016.1 GCA_013215905.1 Legionellales bacterium
GTGCCACGGAACAGCCAGCAATTTCCAACATACAAGTGCGTATTCTGACTTTGTCTTAGATGGTAAATAAAACACCAACTTGCTCTCGTCCAGCGATGCGCGCTTCTACATTGCTTCGCAATGTTTGCGTTTTGGCTAGACTAACGGCAATAAGCTAACAAAATTTTATGATTACTAGAAATGCTGAAAGGCATCTAAAATGATCTTGCGATCAGAGCAAGCGCACAGACACATTGCTTTGCAATGTCTGCGAGTCTTGCTAGCTCAACGGAGATAAGCAGATAAAATTTGCTCATCACTAGATAAGTTGAAAGGGTATCCGAAAAGCTCTTGCGAATCCCCAGATGAAGCAATGCGCACTTATACATCGCTTCGCAATGTAGTGCGGAACGGCAAAATATTTGTTAGGATATCCTCGCCAAATGGCTCACTTTTGCTAATAAATATTGGATAATAATTTTACTATTCAGCAAGAATTAAAATATACGATTACCTGATATGCCCCTAGAAAAAAGTAACACACCACCCGCACCGCTTTGCGGAGTGAATGTTGTTATAAATCAAATAGTTATGAAAACGTGATTTTTGCAAAAATTTGGTGGAAAAATTAACAAATAAATAAGGCGAAATTAATTATTTTTAAGAATTAATAATTAATTAAATAATTATTAGATAATTAATTAATTCTGCTTAATTCTAAATAATTCTTAAAGCATTGAAAGAGTAGGAAATTTTAATAGTTAAATAATTAATTAAGATAATTAAATAATTATTTAAATAATTCCTATTGTGAAGAATGACTGCAACTAGAAAAATTAAATTAGGCTAATAAATCATAAAATAATTATTGGGGTTGTTTTTTTTTATTCAATTATTAGCAAACAAAAATCCATTTAGAAGCAGCAACACGAAAAAAAATTTTATTCTTTGTTGTCAATTTTTGAGCGTCTCGAAAAGGGTGATTTTCTTTACACTGTTATTGCTAACGTAGAATTGATGTATTGATAGGAATATAATGCTTAACAACTTATCTACTAATCAATGTTAAGCATTTATCAGGTTATGATAAGTTATTAGATAAAATCACATGGAGGTAATATGAAGATAGGCTACGCTAGAGTATCAACCCATGACCAGTATTTGGGGATGCAGGAAGATGCCTTGAAGCAAGAAGGGTGTGAGCAAATTTACACCGATATTGCCAGCGGAGCAAAAACCGACCGATTAGGGCTGGATGAAGCAATTAACCATTTAAGAGCAAATGATATTTTAGTTGTATGGAAATTAGACCGTCTAGGTCGTTCAATGCAACACTTAATTCAAACCATAAAATTATTATATGATAAAAATATTGGTTTTAAGAGTTTGCAAGAAGATATCAATACGACAACTAGCGGTGGCAAATTAATATTTCATATCTTTGGAGCTTTAGCAGAATTTGAGCGAGATATAATCAGAGAGCGCACTCAAGCTGGTTTGGCATCTGCAAGAAAAAGAGGACGATTGGGCGGTAGACCGCCAATGTTAAATCTACGCCAAGTAAAAAGATTGATAGAGCTTTATGATGAACAACAAAGCACAGTCGATGAAATCTGTAAAATTTTTAATATTAGTAGACCATCTTTTTACAATTATTTAAAGAAATCAAAAAAAGAAAGACAAGCTATCCATCTTATTGGGTGATTATTTCGCAATAATGTTCTAAAATAAGTAAATTTTGCTGTAAAATGGTTGTTTTTAACTTTTATATTGGTTTAATGTTTAAACATAAATTATCAAATACTATCTTGCTAGTTTTGTTAGGGCTTAGTTATTTTAGCCTAGCTTTGGGTTATGGTGAGGGAGATAAGTACCACACCCATCTAGATATAATTGGCAAGGCTGGTAATAAACGCTCAATTTTTCGTGCAGGTCTTTTAGAGCCATTTTATCAAGGTGGGAATTTTCTATCCTACGGGACAATAATTGGGATGGCTGATACGGTTAATATAGTAGAAGGTAACTTTGGTTTGGGTTATCGTCATATAGTTAATAGGTCTATATTTGGTGGGTATTTCTTCTATGATGTTAGGAAGACGAAACTCAAGAATAAAGTAAATCAACTTACATTTGGGTTAGAGTATTTTACCAAATATCTAGATTTAAGATTTAATTTATATATGCCAAAATCAAAAACCTTTGAAGAGGCTAGTACTCCAAGAGTATCAGTAAACAGAGTTCTTGGTCATCAATACCAATTTGAAGCCAATAGAGTCCAATCAATAGCTACTGAGCGAGCATTAAAAGGTTTAGATATTGATGTTGGGGTAAATTTCCCTGTGCTATTTAATCCATATATGAGAATTGCTTACTATAGATTTGGATTAAGTAGAGATGTTACAACAATTAACGGCATAAGATTTTGTCTTGGGATGAGTATATTTAATAATCTCGATTTAAATATGGAAATATCCAACGACAAGGTAAGAGAAGATGTATATTTTTTTGGAATAGCTTTTAGACATACATTTGATGTGAAAGATTCGTTTTACCAAAACCCATTAAATAAGAAGATGGTATCAATTCCAATCAGAGATGTAGATATAGTAGTTGATGAGTCAGATAGATATATTAAAAATAAAATTGCAGATATTGATGTTACCCATAGAGCGGCATTATTAATTGATAATGATACAGGAGATGTCTTGCATTTGCGTAGGATAGATAGCCAGTATGGTTCTTATGTTTATCATAGCAGAACAACCCTAGAAGAGCTTAATACAAAAGTAAGAGAATATTCACTTAACAGAAGGAGTGCTGTAGAGCCTGAAGAACAAAGACTGCTTGAAATACTAAAGGTTGCCTATGATATGCATCACCCAGAGCAGGGTGATTGCAATACAGATATTTTTATAGCGAATAATTTAAGTTGTGGCAAATATGGTAGAGATAATCTGCCTGAAAAGAGTGAACAGGATATAAGCAAGCTCTCAAGAACTTTGGATTATCACAATGACGTTAAATATGGCGATGATATTGAAAATTACTATGATTATTCTATTAATTACCATATAGAAGAGACGAAGGAATACCATAATTTTGATATGGAAAAAGCACAGAAAAAAAGTGCTTATTATAAAAAGAAACTAGATGAGGCAATATGGCGTAGGAATTTTAAACACGCTAAAAAATATCAAGCTAAGATTGATGATGCTCTAGGCTCGGTAGAGTATTATAAAAACAAAAGAGACAATTGTGCTCAACAAGAGCAACAAAAGGTAGAGCAGCGCACATCTAACTCCAAACAGTGGTGGGACAATAATCCCTATGACCCTAGCTGGAGTAGCACAAGTGTTGAATATAGAGCATGGCATGCAAATTGGGAGACAATGTATCAACAAAGCAGAGCTGCTAGGATAAGGGATGATGAGAATTGGTGGGATAGTTTTTGGGATAATTGCGAAGGATATATGTCGCCAGAAAAAAAAGAGTTGTATGCATTTTTGAGGCAGAAAAAGATAACAGAAGAGCTTAAGGAGGACATTAGTAACTTCAATAAAGGTGGCGATATGGATACAAACAGCTGGGATAGGAGGACTTGGCAAAAAGCTTTTAGGTTCTGGTCAATGAAATATCATCCAGACAGAAGAGCAGATGTTAGCGCAGATGAGGCGACATACCATTTTCAATGGATGAATGGCTTCGTAGATGCAATCTTTGCTGAAAATAATTGGCGACGCTAATTGCTAAAATAATGCTCAATATTTATCTGGGTAATTTACCTAATCTATTAAATTAAGCATAAATTTTAATATTTATTGTTGAAATTTTAAGTAATTTTTACTAAATTGTTTACATTTTAATAAATAGAACAATAAATGTTTAAAAGATTAATATTTATCCTATTATTTGTATTTTGTGTTGTCTCTCAAGCAGAAGAGTCTAACAGGTATTCATTGAATATAGATTATACGTTTAAGGTTGGTAATAGGAGAGATATATCCAGGCTTGGGATATTAGTGCCTGTCCAAGAATATAATTCAGGATTGTTGTTTTCTAATATATTTGGTTTACGTGATACACGAGATTCTTCAGAAATAAATTTAGGCTTTGGTTATAGGGAGCTGTTTAAGAAATCAATTATCGGCGGAGTAGTTTTTTATGATAAAAGGAAAAGTAATACTGGGAATATATTTAGTCAGCTAACTTTTAGTTTAGAATATTTTAGACGTTATCTTGAATTTAGGTTAAATGGTTATGCTCCAATAGGGAAGATATCGAAACCATCGGAGTCATCTAGAACTTATACACCAAAATCATATTTAAAAACAACCAGAAAGGGATTTGTAACAGAGAAGGCTCTTTGGGGATATGATGTAGAGCTTGGAGGGAACTTACCATCTCTTGAGAGATTAACAGGATTTGTAGCTTATTATCATTTCAATGATAATGATATCAAAGCTATCCATGGGGTTAGATATAGATGCGGCTTTAAGTTAAATGAATATTTAAGTCTTGAAGGAGAGATAGCTCATGATAGGTTAAGGAATATTAACTATCTAGCAGGTGTTAGAATTCATTTAACCATAGGAGGTAAATCAAATAACCAATTATCATCATTAGAGAGAAAGATGACTCAAATGGTTATCCGGGATATAGATATAATCACCGATAAAGTTAAGGACAGTTTTGAGTTTGATACAAGTAAGCCCATAGAATATGAGGTTGATTGGTATGAAAACGGAACATTTGTCGATGCAGATGAGAGTGAGGTTAAGGTTGAGTTTGATGATGACGGTATCCCAGTTAGAGTTAATTTTCCTGGAGCTAGAAAACCACTAGGATTTCTTAGGGAGGTAGAGCAAAGGAATAACTTTAGGAACACTAATAGGCCAAGATATAGAGGAGTAGATGATTTAGAAATTCGTGGGATATTGAATAATTCTGAAACAAGCTTTAATAATGCTTTAAAAGTTTTAGGATTATCCAAAAAAACAACAATTAGAGATGTTAAAAAGGCCTATCGTAAATTATCAAAGAAACATCATCCAGATAGAGGAGGTAATGGAGATGATTTTAATTGCCTAAGAGAGGCTTATGAGATTATCATGTCTTTATATAATAAAGATGTAGATAAATTCATTAATGTGATAAGAAAATCAAGTCATAAACAGGAATTCACCTTTGTGCCAAGCTGGTTTGGTGCAAGCTTTACCTCTGGTAAGAAAACTAATTACACTCCAAAACCAATGCTAGCTTTAAGTCTATATCCCCATACTATTCGAAGCAAAGATATTAGTGGACAAGGGATGAGTGATAACTTTGTTGGGATAGAGTTTGAAGATAGTAAAACCGCTAGATTAATTGGTAAGAATGGTTCAGTTAATTTAGATTCAAATTATATCAAAGGAATTCCACAAGGTCTTAGCAAAGGACAATTAGTTAAGTTTATTCAAAACAGTAGATTTAACATTAATCCACAATTATCAAACAACAATGCAGTTATTGGCTATAGCGTAGATGTAGTAGGTAGGTTAAGAGGAGGCATGTTTGGGGGTAAAGATTATAGGGGTTCGAAAGATTACAATATTCGGCCAGAAAGAAATCCAATGTCTTCAGGAGGGTTTCAGCCAAGAAACAATAATGGCTCGTTTGGTGGAGGTGGTCCAGAAGATATAAGACGTACTAAAGAAAGCTGGTGGTTTGGTAATAATAATCCTCATCAAAATTTTAACGGCACCCCATCACCAGAAGGAAGGACCCAATTCCTAAGTCAAATCCATGGTTATTATAGAATTGGAGATACGGACTATGTTCGTTGGGCAGATGGTAGTTCTGTTAAATTCATAACATATGGGAATTCTTCGGGTGAAATATTTTCATCTCCAGAGACAGAAGGTCAATATATTCATTTTAGGACGGCATTAGCACCAGCTCGTAATCGTAAAGGACCGCAGGCTTATCATGGAGGCGGGAAGTTTTGGTATTACGATAGATTCTTAGAATATCTATCATCAAAGAATATTTCACCAACAGCAGCAAGAGACAATTTAGTTAATTTATTTAATAACTGGAAAAAAGAGGTACCAAATCCCATCCCGCATATTCAAGAAAAACGACAAAACTTTGCATCAGCTAAGAGTAAATATACTAAATTTATGCAAAACACCAAGGATATCAAACAGCAATTATTTGAAGGGACAAGGCTTTTAAAAGAATCCAGGAAAAAGCTTTATGATGTTTTAAATCAATTATCATACAAAGAAGATATGAAGAACGCATATGGTCATTTAAAGCCAGAATTTAATGACTTTGTTAATTCTATGCAGAAACACAGAAAGCTTTCTATTTCTTATATGGAAAAAATTAGAAAGGAGATGCAACAACAATTATCTACTGGTATAGGTGTTCCACCTAAAGATAACACAAATATTTATCATAAACTACAGGAAGCTTATTTGGCGGTTAATGTTGGAATGGGAGATAAGTTACAACAACAAATTGATAAGGTATATAAAGGAATTTGGGATGAATATACCGAAGGGATGAGAAAAAATCGTAATAATCCAGACTATGCCAAAAAGCGTTGGGACGAAATTAGAAGGGAAAGAATCAAGCCGATACTTGACCAAAGAGCTAAGCAAGCCACCAAAGATAATCAACAGTTTCATCAAAAATTTGATGCAAAATTAAAAAAGCTAAATGAATTTATTACAACATCTGATTTATCACAAAGGGAATATGACAAGAAATATAGTGAATTAGAGCAATCTGTTCAAGGTGTTTTAACTGAAACTTTAAAAACCACCCATGCTTTTAGTATAGGTGATGAAAATAAACAAGATTTTAAGAAAGTTCTTGAGTCCTTAAAGCAAGCAAGCAAAAGACATAGAGAAATGTCGCGCCAGAAATACGATAGAGAAATAAAACAAGCACAACAAAAAAGAATACAAGAGCAACAAAAAAGAAAACAGGAATACGAACAGAGGAAAAATCAAAAAACTTTGGATTTTATTAATAAACATTCAGATTTAGTTTTTGATGAATTAAGTGTTGATAAAAGCATTCAAGCTGCCAATGCATTAGGTTGCTTAGAGCCTTTTCTTGAGCAAGAAAGGAATTTTAAAAAGCATAACAGCGGCAAGCCTTTTGTTCCCCCTCAAGTTAGAATCATTACTTTTACAGGAAGTATTAATCGAGCTTTTCCTAATCCAACCATAGAAGATAAACAATCATCTTTATATAAAGCCTTAGAGGAATTTAAGGTAATTGCTGCTAGCAATACGTCTCTTTATGATAATTTCTTTCCGACAATTGAGCAATTAGCTCAAAAACATAAAAAACAACGAGAATCAGTAGAATCTAAAGAACAACATAATGAAGTTGCCCCAAACTTAAATAATAACTCTAATCAATATGATGAACTTGTTAAGTTGCAGAAAACTAGCTCAACAAAAGTCGACCAAGAGCTAGAAAGAGAAATAAAGCGTGATTTCGAAACCAAGATGAAGAGGGAGGAAGAGAGTCTTGAATCTCAGGGTAATGATGGTAACCCACATTCTGTACCTTACATGCAAAAATTAGGATATCAAATAGCAACCTCTGTTGCTTCTATGCTTACTAAAACCGCTGATGCCAAAATGCTAAGTAATGCAATAAAAATAGGAAATTCATCTACTCTTGGAGTTCTAGGAGGCGGGAAACCTGTTATGGGTGGATCTAGTGAACTTGAACAAGTAGCTACTAAAAAGGTAAATGAATATGCTGAAATTTACAATGTTAGCAAGGAGGTGTTATTCAAATATTTTACTACAGCATGGTTCTCTCCTATTTCACAGTTGTCTGACAAATTACTTGATGGATATCAACCTCATAAGGATACTGGTGATACTAAGAGAGTATCTCCTATACAAAAAGATATTGGCGTAAATAAAACTATAAGTTGGCAGCAAGATTCAAAAGATTCAGTAGAATCATTTACTGGATTTCCAATTCAACAACAACAAATTAATTCTACAACTAGCAATAAACCTAATGTTGAAGATAATTCATTGTTGATGCAAGAAAATTTTAAAGCAACTAGTCCAATTTGGCAGGGGTTAAAGCCTTTTAGAGGAGCAATTAAAACTAATGGCTTATCAGGAAATAAAAAAGAATATTATAAATGGGATTTTAATCATAGCGGAGAAATAGAAGCTTATAATCATGATGGCGAACATATAGGTGTTATCTGTCCTAAAACAGGACAAAAAATAAAACCAGCAAAAAAAGGTAGAAATATTAAGGGGGAACTATGACAAACAACATGTTTTTTTGTTGTGATGATATGAAGATACACATTTCTGAAAATGAAGTTGCTATTAGATATTCTCCTAGAGATAGAGAATTCCATATATGCGTTTTGGGTTTAAAAGCCCCAACTGTTAGCGAGGTAATACAATCATATCAGTTAATTAATTATTGTCCTTGGTGCGGTTCAAAATTACCAGATCACTTAGGAGAAAGACGATGCAGAGAACTAGAGAAATTGGGATACGATGAGTTTTTCTCAGACGATATTCCGAGTGAATTTAAAACAGATGAATGGTGGCTAAAAAGAGGTTATTGATTATGGCAAGAATAAAATTGATATGTGAAAGCGTGATTTTTTATTCTGATTATGATGAAGAGCTTTTTTATTTATGGATTAAGAAAATAGATTCTATTGTTAATTGTTATGGAGAAGGAACTATTGAATATCTATGTTTGGATAGTTATATTATTCCAGATGATGATCTAAGGGAATTGCTCTCTTTATTTTATAAATATGATATTAATATGAATCAGCTTTCTATATTTGTTAATGAAAATAATGAGGAATGGTTTAAAAATAACACGGAATCATTTTGGCATGGAAAAGTTTTCGTTACAGAGACAAAGCTATGAAAAAAACATACGCAACCATTAGAATATATGGCAACAGCATTCTGTTCTTACCTCAGCAAGACTACAAATGATATACACACTTTATTATCTATTTTGAAAAACCATATTTTTATATGAAAATTCTTTATCAAAATATAATAATTTAGAAAATCATATGATGGTGCGTATTTGCATGATGCTGATGGAGATGAAACGGATATTTTCTGTTTTTTTCTACAGAAAATAGGCAATAAATCTTTGAATCGCAAGCGAATTCCTCTTATATTCAGAGGTGGTAAAAGACAGTTGAGAATATCACTTGACATTTAAAAGAGCTAATTCTAGAATTAGGCATAATTTCTAAAAAAGGAGAAAATCATGATTGCACTAAATATACAGGATTTATTAAGGAATAATTAAAGCAAGCTTAGTAATATTATCATCTATTTTTTCTTTTTAATTTTCATCTCTTAATAAATCAATTTAAACATTATTAAACTATTCCTCGAAGTATATATTTGCATTTAATCTATATTTGAGGGACACGCATTCGTTTAAGTAAAAATAATAGATATTAATTTAATAGATTAATATATTGAGAAATTAATTATGGTAAATACTAATAATCAAAATGAAGTATGTGTGAAAATAATTGCTTCTACTAAAAACTGGATTGACGGTGAAGTTATCAACCAGCTAAAAAATACATCGAAACTTGATGGTATATCTTTAGCAGTCGGTTTGCCAGACCTTCATCCAGGTAGAACATATCCTATTGGGGCAGCATTCTTATCTAAAGAATGGATTTACCCGTATCTTGTTGGCAATGATATAGGATGTGGCATGGGGCTGTGGAGAACAAATTTAAAAGTTAGCAAATTAAATATGGATAAATGGGTATCAAAACTTATTGATTTGGATTCATTCTGGGGTGGTGATATTTTTGAATGGGTACAACAAGAAAATATAGAAGCAGGAGAGTTTAATAAGTTTTTAGGCACAATAGGTGGCGGGAATCACTTTGCTGAGCTTATGGCATTAGATGCTGTCATTAATAAAAATGAGTGCGATAAAATAGGCTTAGATAAAAATATATTTTATTTATTAGTACATTCTGGCTCACGTGGAATGGGGCAATCAATTTTAGATTTTCATATAAAGTCACATGGCGCTAAAGGATTAAAGGATGGCTCTATAGATGCAAGTAGTTATCTTTCGTCCCATAATAAGGCCATTAAATGGGCAAAATCAAACCGTAAATTGATAATGAAACGTTTCTTAACTTGTTTAGGCGGTAAAGGGAGTAAGATATTAGATGTTGCTCATAATACTGTTACTGCTAAAGACATTGATGGGGGAAAATATTGGCTTCATCGTAGGGAGTTAATCCATCAACTGAAGGTGTAGTTATGATTCCAGGTTCTCGTGGTGATTATAGTTATCTTGTAAAGCCAATAGGTGAGCAAAATAATAATGCTTATTCATTAGCTCATGGTGCAGGGAGAAAATGGAGTAGAGCACTTGCTAAAGGTAATTTAAAAAAATATAGTCAGTCTAGTTTTGTAAAAACCAGTCTTGGAAGTCGTATAATTTGTGAAGATAAAGATTTAATTTATGAAGAAGCTCCCGAGGCATATAAAAAAATTGATGTAGTTATTGCAGATATGGTTGATGCAGGATTAATCAGCATAATAGCTAAATTCAAACCTGTTATTACTTATAAAAAAAGGAGAAAGAAATGAGTAATCAATCGGGTATTAACTGGGTTCAAATAACAGCAGGTGCAGGAGTTAATGAATGTGCATTAGCTGTTAAGAATATTATGGGAATAATGGAGAAAGAAGGGGCTGAGTATGGATTAAGAATACATTTAATAGAATCAGTTACAGGACATATTGACAATACAATTATTTCAGCCTTATATGAGTTTCAAGGAAATGAGTTCAATAAATTTATTTCTAAATGGAAAGGAACAATTCAATGGATTTGCAAGAGTCCATACCGACCAAATCATAAACGTAAAAATTGGTTTATCGGAGTAAATGTCTTATCTATACATGAAAGCAAAATACTTTTACAAGAAAAAGATTTAAAATTTGATTTTATGAGAGCTTCTGGTCCTGGAGGTCAACATATTAATAAAACAGATAGCGCTGTAAGAGTTACACATATTCCTACTGGAGAGAATGCTAAAGCACAAGAAATGCGCTCACAGCATTTAAATAAAAAATTAGCTTTGGATAGATTACAAGCTATATTTCAATGCCGATATATTAATGAGAAGGATATAAGAATGAAGGAGCTATGGAATAATCACCATAAACTTAAACGTGGAAATCCAAGAAGGGTTTTTGTAGGAAGTGATTTTAAGGAGAAAAAAGAATGAATGATTCTAGCAAAATAACACAAAACATCAATATTTCTTGTGAAGTTACTAGCGAAAAATGTAAAAATTATCCTTTTTATCTGTTAGCACAGATAAAGAATATTATTTTAAAAAGAAATAAAAGCAGCAATTAAGACAGATATATAAAAGATAAAATAAGGTGCATCTATGGAATGTTGTGAACAAATGCGGATACAGATAGAAGACAATAGAGTAGCTTTAACTTATAATTCAATAGATAGAAATTATAGCATTTTAGTTATAAGTTGGTTGATGCCAAAAAACGAAATTCATGAACTAAAAGATATAATAGCAGCTCGACAAAAAATTGAGCATTGCCCTTGGTGCGGAAAAAAATTACCTAAAGATCTTCGAGATGAATGGTATAATACCCTTGTAGATTTAGGATATAATGAGCCATATGAGCGAAAAATTCCAGAAGAATTTAAAACAGATGAATGGTGGATAAAAAGAGGGTTATAATCTTATCTAGCAATCCGATTTAGCAAAACCAATATTAGAATAAATGACAGATTCAAAAAAAGAACTATCTAGAGAATTAACATGGTTTCATAAAGAGGGTGAAGATGAATTTGTTGTTGGGAGAGAATCATTAGAAAATGTCCCAGTTGAGATATTAGCAAAAATAATAGAGTCAATTACAGATGAAGATGACCCAGATATGTACTTTGTATATTCAGCGGATCATAATTATTTAAAACAAATACAACCTTTTATTAAGCATAAAATTGACTTGGATAAATATGAATACGATATTTTTTCCTATAAAAAAGAATAGATAGATAAATATTAAAAAGGCTTAAAATGAATAGTTCTAAAGATATTAGTGAAATGATAAAAAATGAAAAAATTTCTAATGATAACTTGAGGGAGTGGTTTGAGGAACATAGAATTATTCCAGAAAAAATAGAGCTTTATGAGAGTTTAACATCTAGTCAAAAGAAAACGTTTTGGCTTATCACTCAATATAACCAAAAAGAAGATTCTAGCTATCGTATTGCTTATAATTCAGAAAAAAACAGTTTTGGCCTTGAAGTGACTACATCAAGCGATGAAAGTAAATATATGGGAGATTATGGGAATTTAGATAATGCGCTTGAAAGTATGTAAAAACTCGCCTTAAAATATAAAATATTTAACAATGCTCTAAAAAATGCAGGAAAAGTGAATAAGAAAGGAGAGATTAATATAATATGAGTCGTTTATATAATAATCCTGAATTTATGTCTAAAGAAGAATTTGCACAAACTCTAAAGAATAAAAGTGTTGATTCAGATTTTTTATGTAGCGCTATAGTTAGCTCTGTAAATTCTATACAGGATTACAAATGGTTGTTAAGCGAGTATAAAAAACTGCTTCTTCATGACAGTATAGACGTACAAGCAGTAACTATAAGCTGCATAGGGCATTTGGCAAGAATTCATAGAGGCGATATTAATAAAGAAACGCTTATTAAAATATTACGCCCTTTGTTAAATAGCCCAACATTATCTCCCAAGATAAACGATGCTATAGATGACATTGATATGTTTTGCAGTTAAGCTATAGATGTATATAAATTTGATTTAAAACTTTAAATATTTAATTTTGATTGCTAGAAGAAAAAGGAAAAATTCAAACAACCAAGAGGTTTTATTATCTTAGTAGAGAGAGAAATCAGGAATTTTCAAAAAAAATAAAAGCCATTGACAAAATCTTACAAGAATCAGGAGATCTTTTAGTATGAATGAGAAACAAAAAAAATTGCTGGAAGCTCTAACTTTATGCAATCAAATAAAGAAATATGATCAGCCTAATGAATCTCAAGCAGACACTTTATCTCATTCTTTATTAGATATTGAAGAATCTTTCAATAAAGTCTTTAGCACACTTATACCTAAAATTAGTAAATCTTCAAACTCTGATGAAATTTATGATGCTTTGCTTGATATAGGAGAGGAATTTCGACATATTATTTACCACATTAAAGATCCCGATTTTTTTAATTATTTATTCGAGAAATCAAAATTAAAAGATAATTAAACAATGAGCAAAAATGATTATAAAATTATAGAAATGGCAGTGCTAGTGGATAAAAATTATCCTACTGGAAAAACCAAGCATATTTCCCTTGGAGAAGAAGTCCCCGCACCTTATAAATTAGCAATTGCAAAATATGAAAATGTTGATGGGTTTTATTTACTTTATTTAGACAAAAATGATGTAGAGCTTACAGATACTTTTCATGATTCTATTGAAAAAGCTCATGAACAAGCCAGATTTGAATTTAATGTAGAAAATGATCAATGGAATAAATTTCATGACTATAAAAATATGATTATTAAATGTAAAAACTCAAGAAATCTGTTAATCAGCAATCAGATTTTTTTTAATGATTCTATAAATAATAATTTAATCCCATGCGTGGTATTGCTACCTGCATGGAGCAATACCAATTTACATAAATCTCGTAATTTAAAAGAATTGATTTACTATTTATTAGAACTAGGGACAAGCTATTTTGTATGTGTTGGCTCATGTTCTAAAGAAATGCATGATCAAATAGATGAAATAGCTTATCAATATGATGACGAGCAAAACACTAGTAATTCAATAAACATAGTTACCACACATCATTTTGATGTAGAACTTGAAGAAGCTATAGATTATTTTATTTATGGCACTGAAATTAGGAATACACAGCATGGTTGTTTATTGGCTTTATTGAATGAGTCAGAAGAAGAAAGAAAGATAGAGAGCTTCTTGAAAGCACATTGCAAATTAGATTGAGAGACAATACTATGAAAGAAACATGCGCAACCATTAGAATATATAGTAGTAGCAAGACTGCCAATGACATATCCACGTTATTGTCTATTGTCCCATCTGAATATACTAATAAAGGGGATCTTAGACAAGGAAGATTCAAATCTGAAAAAACTATATTTTTATATGATAGCTCTTTATCAAAAGAAAGTAATTTAGAAAATCATATTAATCATCTATTAAATATCTTAGAAGAAAAGAAAAATAAACTACTAGAAATGTCTTCTGATGGAGATGAAATAGATATTTTCTGTTTCTTTTCTACAGAAAATGGGCAAGGAGGATTTTGCTTAAATACAAAAATGCTACAAAGGCTTGCAACCTTACCTGTGGACATTTCTTTTGATCTTTATTTAAGCGATGACGCTCCTGGTGTCTAAAAAATCATCACAGTTTGATAGATACTTAACACTGTTTTTTAGATGAGTTTTTAGACACAATTATGCTGCTGATTGGTTGATCTCATGCAAGCACCAAGAGTGTAAAGAAAATCATCCTTTTTTAGACACCCTCATTATATTCACTTTATGAATATAATGATTTAATCAAGATATTCCATCAAATCAGCTTTTGACTCAGCTTTTAATTTATTTTTTAAATTTTCAAAGTGTGTTTCTACTGTTCTGTTAGATATTCCAAGGATCTCTCCAGTCTCTCTGGCAGATTTACCCTGATTATATAATTCAAAACATTGTAGCTCTCTTTTTGAAA
The DNA here is from genome assembly GCA_013215905.1 of Legionellales bacterium. Next base: position 14,807 of record JABSQI010000016.1, read on the forward strand.
TATTTTTATATTTATCTAGTTTACCTGTATTTTTCAAAAACATTATCAACTTCTTTCTGCGCTCATCTTCTATTTGCTTTTTAGATTCTTTAAAGTAATCTGGAAAATGGTCAGAAAAATTAAATTTGTTGCCTTTGCAATAATCTAAAATGCTTTCACTAGAATTTTTAATATGCTTGATAAATTTTTTAACTAGAGGAACATCATTAACAAGTTTATTATAGATTTCAATACTATCTGAGCCAAATATATATTTTCTATATGCTTGACCGTCGTTTATCCTTTCTACGTAATGAAATCCATGCCCAATATCAAATACCTTGCCATACAATGCAAACTCGTTGCTATGCAGCCTTTTGGTAAATGGATTAGATTCATATAAATCTATAGAATCATGTTTTTGCTCGCTAAAAACAAATGTTGTGTTTTCTTTGTAAGTTTTTTTATCAAGATATACCTCCACAAAATCTTGTCTATTAGCTACAACAGTTCCATAACCATCCTTGTCAAACTCAAAAATTCCTATCTGGGTAACATTACCAAGGATACTAGATGCTTGCATACATAACCCGTTAAAATGCTTTTCAAATTTTTGACAACCTGACATATAATCTATTTCAAATGACATTAAGTTTCCTCCATTTTTCAAATACGCAAAATACTAAGCATAACTTGTTTTAAGTAAAATATTGCTTCTTAATTTCTGTAAATCAGACAAAGCAATAAACGTAACAACCCCAACAATGAATAAACATAATCCTAATAACAATCCACCATACTCCATGCTCATTATAGTTGCAGCAAGCATTGGAAAAAAACCTGATAATATTACCCCTAAACCACTAGCAAAAGAATAACTACTATATTTAACCGATGTATCTGAAATTGACTCTATAAGAAAAACAGTCAAAGAAGCAACTAATGAGCCATTTAAAATAGCATAAATAAATTGACCCCATAAGAACATGTTTTCATTCATGTTATTTAAATTGCTATAAAATATAAATAAAAAAACTGACATAGCAACTATTACTTTTTTCGCAATTTTAGCTTTCCCGATTCTATCTGACATATATCCAACAACTGGTGCTGTAACTACGGAAACTATGACAACAAATATAATACTTAAATCTATGGTCTCATTACTGATGGGAAGCAAAGACGTGGTTTTTAAATACGATGGCAAATAAATACAATGAACAACAAAAGCACAAAAACTAAAACTGCTTGCTATGGCTATTAGTAAAATGTTTTTGGGATATCTTTTTAATCCTGATAATATTGGATATCTTACAAGCTGTTTATTTTGCTTGGCTTGTTCATATGCCGAGGTCTCATCAGATTTATTTCTAATATAACGACCTAAGAATGCTACAAAAAACCCTAGGATGAAAGGTATTCTCCATGACATTGCAGGAAAGATTGACGATACATAGCTTATTATTGTAGCAAGAAGTGTGCCGCTCATTAACCCAGCTAAAACCAATGAAGCTGCAAATCCTTTCTTGTTACTAGGTGAATGTTCTAAAGCAAAAATCATCCCACCAGGAGATTCTCCACCAGCAGATATTCCTTGCATAATTCTAGCTAGTACTAGTAACAAAGGAGCAAGAACTCCTATTTGCTCGTATGTAGGCAGTATACCTATAAGCAAAGTACTAAACCCCATAAGGATTATAGAAGAGCTTAACGCTGATTTTCTTCCAAGCCTATCTCCCATATGCCCAAAAAGTAATCCACCAAGAGGACGAAATATGAAACCTATCGCAAAAGCTGTATAACTCCATAAAGTAGATAAAAAGATGTTTTCAGCTGGAAAGAATAAAGGGGCAAATGTTGAGGCAAAAAAGCCAAAAATTATAAAATCATAGAACTCAAGACCACTGCCTATACTTGACGAGAATATCTCCCTATATTTCATTTTGTTCATGGATAACTCCCTGTAATTTATTTAT
>JABSQI010000160.1 GCA_013215905.1 Legionellales bacterium
TGCGATGTGCCCACCGCCAGTAATCCTCCTGCCATAATACCAGATATCATAGCCAATATTTGTGGCATCTCTGCAACAATTAGGCTTGCACATACTGCGCCCCCTAGTGGGTATGCCCCTTCTGTTGTTAAATCTGGGAAGTCCAGGAAACGGAATGGAATCATAATACCAAATGCAATAATTGCCAATATTAGGCCTTGCAGTATGCCTGTATACAAAAGCTCAATTGTCATATTCACGTCCAGATACTAAAAGCTGATTTTCATATCGATGGAACATTGCAAGCAAGTCTTGCACATCCATAGCATTCTTTTGTGCTCCTTGGATGTCTAGCACTACTTTGCCTTGATGCAGCATAATTAAGCGATTACCATATTTGATAGCATCATCCATTTTATGTGTAATCATTATGGTAGTGAGACCAAGTTTGATGACTTGCTGGTAAGTATATTCCATAAGTAAATTTTGCATTTTAGGATCAAGTGCTGATGTATGCTCATCTAAAAGCAAAATTGCCCTACTAGAATTAATCGCCATTAGAGTTGCAATCATCTGTTTTTGGCCACCAGATAATATTTTCAGAGGTTGATCAATATATTCCTCTAAGCCAATATCTAGTTCTTTTATCTTTTGAATAACCTGATTTCTATACCTTCTATAAAATAACAACCTTGGTTTCTTTACTTCACTTAAAGCAATATTCTCAAGCATAGTCATTTCAGGCACAGTGCCCAAATTTACATCTTGCGCAACTTGCGCCACATCACCGCTTAGTTTTATCTTGCCAGAATCTGCTTTGTGTTCACCGCTTATTAACTTCAGTAAAGTCGATTTACCGCATCCATTAACTCCCATCAATACGCAGAAATCACCTTGCTTTAGCGATAAATCTATGCTGTCTAATACAGGCCTAAAAAGACCTTGGAATGATTTTATAACTTTTGTAATATTAATCATTAATCACTCCACAATCTCTATATTGGCGGGAATTATTACTCCCAATTCTACTGCTAATTTTTTATTGACCAGGCCATGATGATTCTCAGGTTCTGGGTATAATGGAGTCAAGTCACTAATTTTTTTCCCTCTTAGAACATCTGCTGCAAGTTTTGCTGCATTTCTACCAACGCTCCTATAATCCACACCAAAACTTGCAAGCGCCAATCCATCTTTCACAGCTTGCGCTTCTACATTAAATACAGGAATGCGCAATTTACGAGCTTCAGCAATAATTACGGGCAAAGTTGGTTGGATTGTCCCACTCCCACCTACATAGATGAAATCTATCTTGTTTTTGAATTCCAGCATTCTGATCTGTACATCACGCGCTTGCTCTACTGGTATTGCGATAACAGACATACCAAACCCTGTTGCGCTCGCCTTCATCATATTAACTAACGCAATATCATTGGCTTCTGATGTTGCATACAATATCCCAACTTTCTTTGCGGTTGGCAAGATTGATTTAGCGAATTTCAAAAACCCCTTTAGGTCTTGCATATCGGAGCTACCCGTCATATTGATATCGGATTTATATTTATCTTTGATCAATCCAGCTTCCAAAGGGTCTGTAATAACTGTATAAATTAGAGGAACATCATGAAGCCTCCCTTTGGCTGCTTGTGCGACAGGAGTTGTCATTACCAGCATGGCTTTTGGATTTTTAGCTTTAAGGCTAAAAAGCATTTGTGAGATTAAGCTGGGTTCGAATCCAACATCTGCGATTGTATAGCGTATGTTTTTATTTTTAACAAAACCTTCTGCTTGCATCTGCTCTTTGAAGCCAGCTATGACAGCATCAAGTGAAGCATGTGGGCCGTAATTAGCTATTGCTACAATTGGCAGTGAGTCGTTTTTAGCTGTGAAATAATTGGTATACAAAATGATAAGTAAGCAAAGTATACTTATTACAAGTATTGTTTTTCTGAACATAAAAGCTCCTGATTGTGTCAAATATAAAAATTCGTTAATTTTAAGATACGTGGATATTAAACACGCATAAATTTTCTATTATGATGATATGCAAAAATACTAAAGGCCAAATGGCCATAGATTGAAGTTGAAATGTTCTCTAGAAGAGATAATGTAGATAAGCTGAAAAAATAACATGTTTATAACCTAAAATTAAAATTTAATACAAAAATTACCAGACGTTAACTACCGCCAACACCAAACATAATTTATTAAACATAATTTATTAAACATAATTTCCAAAGCTTTTTTAATAAAAACTGTTACCGAGCACAGTACGTAAGAAATATGGTAACACATGATATATTAAAAACCAATAAAAATTTTAATCCGTGAATTTTTTGCCTATTAAACCACTCTAAACCTAAAAATTTCCTCCTGGTCATTCCATATCAGCCTTACATTAACAGAAGCTCAACAGGCTAACTGTACTATATGTTATAGTTTTATTGTTTAGTTTTCATTTTCTTGCTATATTTTTGCTATCTTCTTGGAAAATTCTACCCATGATACAATACAAGCTATGGCTTATAGTGAGAATACAAAAGCAAATCTTAATGAAGCATTAGAAATTTTTGAAATATTTCTAAAAGACGGCTCTGTGTCAAAAATTGAGTAGACACGATTATGTATTGCTATACAAAAATACCTAGAAAATTATGTTAGATGCTGTACCTTCTCCGCTGCTGAAGCTAGCGCGTATCAAGTATTCGTAAAATCTACTCACCTTTGGGATCTTATGCAGCTTCAACCTAACAAGCCAAAATTTTGGCTTGAGGAGTAGGTAAAAGACAAAGTAGAAATTTACTAAGATAACAAAATCTTTAGTCCATTGTTATGAATTATATTTCACGCATAGTAACTAATTATAAATCCCTATTTCATGAAGTCTTTTTTATGTTGATTCTACAAATTCTAATATTTTGTTTTTGCTCATAATCGACCTCCAGTTGACGCAAGTTAAATTAAGACGTGGTCGTGTGATTCAAAATCAATGTCGTCCGTTTCCTTTAAAGCATTCAAAGAATCATTCACACTCAATTAAATATAGTTCCTCAAATTAGCATTTTTTTTTCGATTTGTTCCGACATAAACATTGTTTTATCACAGATTGTTCCTTATTTTATTTTTTTACCTCGGTTCTTTAAATTCATTAAATCATTTTGTAGCTAATGTATATAAGTCCTCAGTATTTTTTAGCAACCCATACTTCTCAGCAACTTCATTAAGTACAACAATTGTTATATTGTAGATTCTATCAACTATATCATTTTCCATAAAGTTCCACCTCACTTGAACTGCAACAGGGCGAATTTTAATTATATAAGTATGTCGTTTCTCTTGTTGTTTAAGACTATCATCAAAAAAATCAGGACTATTTCCTGCTTCCTCTAGAGCTTTTTCCCTGATACTCTAGACACTACTTAATCTGGCACATGCTCAATATTTAAGTTTTTTCAAGCAGCCGAAATTTTCTGTTTCATAGCCTGATTTTTCTGAGCCAGTCTACTATATCTGTTAGAGCTCTATCTCTTCTAGTTTCTTTATAATAAAATTTAGCTCTTCCTTGATATTATCATCTAGACCATAGTAAGTATTTCTTTTTGTGCCATTTGTGCCATAAATTTTTGGATATCTAGTAGTAAATAATTCGTCTCTTCCCAAGAATATTTTAGCTATTTGGCATTCAATAGGATATGCTATTTCACTAATCTCTTTAATCAATTTATCAGGCAATGAGTCAATTACTTTTTGTTTTTCTTTATCAGGAGGTACTATCGCCATAATCTTGTCATAATCAGCTTTATTATATAAACGTTTGTGGAGATAACGAAATTTTTCTATTTTTTCTCTACTAAAACTAACGTTTGTTTTCTTAATCTTTTGGAAATATTCGCTAATTTTGACATTAAAAATACTAAAAAAATCGTCAATAAGTAATCCATTAAGCCATCTTTCTTCTTCAAATGTTTTAACAATGACATTATTTTTACCTATGATACCAGGCAAAGTTTTTAGCATGTTTAGAGAATCTAAATACGACTGTATGTTTGACTTAATAAATAACTCTAATTCTTTTTGCTCAGAATTATCAAAAACTACGCTATAGAATGAAGCTAAATATTCGATTGCGTGTCTTAGGTATACGATTATCTTTAGTTCATATTTTGATGATGCAAAAAAATTACATATACTAATTAGGTTTCCACCGAAAAACATTTCTTCTGAAATTAGTATATTAGTGCATTTACTTTCATCAAAATTTTTTAATATTTTTTCAATATTTTTTCTATTGTCTTCATAGAAAGGAAATCCATTAGCAAATACATTTTTGTACCTTATTCTACCAAGCTCTCTTCCACTAAGAGGATAAAATACATTATGTTTCAAGAGGGCATTATGATTCAAACTCGCAAAAGATTGTATCGAACTTGTTCCAGTTTTAGGGCTTCCAATATGAAGATATACTGTTTTGAAAATATTTGTTTTGCTATAGGTTGTAGTATTAGCAGCATATGTTGAAGTATATATAGCTAGAAAAGATGCAACTAAAACATGAAAAATATTAATTGTTTCTGTGCTTTTGGGGGGGTTATTAAAAAGCAATATTAAATAAACCTTAAAGTATATTTTAAACCGCAAATATATACATTAGAACTTCTACAAAAGCAAGCTGCTATCAACAAGTATTTTCACCATATTAACCTATTGATTATAGCTGGCAACATTAATGAGGCATTTTGATACAATTGGTTTATACATTAGACTAAAATCTCTAAATAATTATTTTCTTCTTAT
>JABSQI010000161.1 GCA_013215905.1 Legionellales bacterium
CATGAGTTTCTAACCATTTTTCACAGATTTGTTTAACTATTAATGTGTTTTCTTGTGTTATTTTTAATTTAGCACTAAACTTATCTGAATTGAAAATGTTTGTAACATCTTGTAATTTACCAATAAGCTCAATGTATTTTAAAACTACAGCATCGGTGTTATAACCTCTTTTATGGTATTTAAAACACCTTTCTAATTGTCTTAAGATTCTGCTAATTTGCCATATCTCACCACTATAGAAAGCAGTATTCCATTTATTCCAAGTAGCTACTTTAGTATCTTTATTTTCAGATAGGTCCATAGATTGTTTAGTTTCAATATCATAACCTTTTGCAATAATATCTAAATCAAAACTTGCTAATACTGAAAATATAGTATCGCATTTCTTTTTTACTATTATATTAATAGGTACACATGTATTGTATGTAAACTTAATGGTAATTAATCCAAATTTAAAGAATGTAGAGTCATTTTTGTTAATGTATTGTTCAAACTTCCATTTCTCTAAAGGATCTAATATAGTAAACATATCATTATGATACATAGCAAATACTAACTTAGTAAATGATTTTTCATCATACACAAATACATCTACATCTTGACCTTCAAAGTAATCTAATAGTGCAGAACCAGTAATACAACCTTGAATAGGTTGTTCTTTCAGCCATTTTATAGCTGAGTCAATATTATCTTTCATAATTTCATATTAAAAAAGCGACTACTGAATTAACAATAGTCGCTTTTAAGATTAGTTAATAGAGTATTAATCTAATAATTCAATTGTTTCAGTAACTGCTGCGATTACGGCAGCCATTGTATAAATTTTATTTAGTTTAACAATGTCTTCCTCAAAGAATAAACCATAGTTTTCAAATTCATTTAGAATTGCAAACTGTTGTAAGAAAGAGTTAATCTTTTCTACTTTACTAGAAGACTCTGTAAACTTCATAAACGCCATAGCTTCATCAGCTAATTTAGTTGTAGTAGGTCTTTTAATATCTTTAGGTGTATCTATAAAAGGTATAGCTTTAGAAGCATTTAAAAGATTTGTTACTTCAGCTTTTAAATCTGTAACGCTATCTGCTTGTTTACCTTTAAAGTCTTTATCTTTTGCCATTTTAGCAAATGTAATAATGTATTCAGCGTGTTGTTGTGCTGCTACAAACTCAGAGTTAAATCTAGGCTTCTCATCACCATTACTCAAGTAACCACCGTTAACTAATCGTACTTGATCTTTTTTTAAAAATTCTTTCATTTATTTGTTTATTTATTTGTTATAGGTATTTTACCCAATCTGCAATTTTCTCTACTTCTTTTGGTTCAAACCATCTAGCGTAACCAGGTAAATTAGTAATGTCACGTGTATGGAATGAGATTAATTTTTCTATTTTCCATTTACACAATTCTTGACCATCTTTATCTGTTATACCACTATCTTCACTAGTCCATTGATAACCTGGATGGTCATCATCACCGAAAACAATAGCTGTTTTATAAACCCTTTCTTCACCTGTAAGTAAAGCTTTAAATTGACGTTGTTCATTAGCCATACCATGTACAGCATATAATGTAGTTGTGTCTAAACTATGAACTTCTTCATAAGGATACAATGATGTATGTGATCCTGTTATCATTAAGTCAGCATAAAATGTTTCTGATAAACTTTTAGCTAATGTTAAACATGTAGATGAAACTGCTTTAGGTATACTACTTGATATGTCTATAATAATTAGATTTTTGTCGGGTGATATTAAGTCTATCCCCCCGTACATACCTTCTAATTTCTTATTATACATATTATTATTAAATACAGCAAAGTTATGAATATTTGTATGTACTGCTTTTTCAATAGACTCTAACCAAACAGGAAATACATTTAAGTTTTTCAACTTCTCAAGATCTACATAAGAACTACTATCTGTTACGTACTTTTTAAACTTTTCACTACTACTTTTTAAGGTATCTATTGTTTCAATATCTACATTTTCATCATAACCTTCAGATGAAAAATCTATACGTGGGGCATTACCATAAGTATAATTAAAATCTTCTAAATCTAAATAACCATTATCTACTAATATTTGTTTAAAGTTAAAAGGATACCCACTTTTTACAGCTTCTTGAAATAATACTTCATATTCAAGTATTCGTACTAAATACTCTTCACTCTTTAAATCACCATAAATAAAAGGAATACCTATCGGTATATCTTTTATTTTAATTCTATCAGTTATAAAGTACACTTTAGGTAATTTAAACTTTTTACTTGTTAATAATTTCATATTTTTATTTAATTTACTACATGTTCTTTAAATTGTTTAAATGTAATTTTAGTATAACCTTTTGTCCTGTTAGAAGCACTAGCTAGCCAACCTACCACTTTTTTACCTTTTTCTTTACAATAATGATTTCCTACTGACCAGTTAGAACCCTCAGTAAAATCTGAGTCCTTAAGCCCGATCAGCCATTTTTTCACTACTCCGTTAGATGCTTTAGTTGTAGTAATAAACCATTTTTCAGGTAGTTTAAAAGATGATACTTTAACAGGTGGTATTTTAACAGGTTCAATTTTTAATTTTAATTTTAATCTAATTAAATCTAACCAAGAAATCATTTCAGCAACTTTTAGTTTTCTATTGTTAGATAATTTAACATCTTCATTAAATGGATTTTTAATTAATTCTGATAGTATAGGTTCTATTGTTTCAGCATAAGGTGTACTTACATCATGAATAATCATATTAACTGCTTTATCTATACTTCTAGGTGTATTAAAGTTATTAGTAATAAATTCTTCATTTTTAATAAGTGCTGCTAATCTCGCACCTATGGATAAAGATATATGATACTTCTTAACCATATAAGCAAGCCACATTTCTTTACTAAACTTTACGTCATACCAAATAAACCTTTCTTTAATTTGAGGTGTTAATGGTGACATCCCTTGAGGGTTAGCTGCGGCAATAATCATAATGTTTGGTAAAGATCTACCGGAAATGAACTTACGTTGCTCTAAGATGGTTAAACATGCGTTTAATACAACAGGATTACCATTTAGTAACTCATCAAAGAATAGTATATCACCGTCTTTTAAGTTTTCTAACTTATCAAAGTTGTAATAAGTCATTTTTTTTAAGTCTTTATCTGGCATCGCGATACCCGATATTTCAAAAGGTGACATTTGAGAAGTAATTAATTCTACAAGATTTACACCTTTTTCTTTAGCAAATTCTTCAATAAGTACTGTTTTACCTAAACCTGGATCACCTATAAATAATGGTACAATTGATTTTCTTAATTCTTTATTAGTATATACTTTTTCTAGTATTTCTTTGATGTTTTTCATAACCAGTCATTTAAGGCGTTAATAGTATTTTGAATATGTTTAGCTGATACAGGTTGATTGTTATCTAAATGTTCTTGTTTAATAGATTTATATTTTTCAATTCTAGTATTAACATTAACTTTTTCTTCTTCGTTTAATTTTCTCTTTTTCATAATTTAATTATTATTAATGTATTCTAACATTCTTTCAGAATTAAAATCATAGTCCCACCTATCTTTGAATCCTTTTGTTATATTAGTTATTAACTCTCCATTTACATGAGATAGCATATCTAATTCTTTAGCTAGTTCTACTCCATCAAACATACGATTTTCTTCTACATATTGGTCTACGTATATATTCATACCTGATACATCATGTTGTGAATGGCATAAATCATGAATGAACCAAAATGGATTTTCACCATAATATTCTAATTCAATGTCTTCACCACATTCGTATAAGTAGCTATATAATATAATTTGTAAATCAGAATCTGAAGTGTGAAATCTATCTTCTATACCATCTTTTAACCACTGTATTACATCATCTTCACCAAACTCTAAAAAACCACAATGCTTGCTCCAATCTATATCGGCATCTATATTATCCCAATCTAAATGAGTATCTGCATTATCATCTATAAAGTCAAGCATATGCTTTTTATCAATATATAGATCGCATACACCCATCCAGTTTTCTTCAGGTAACTTATAGTGAAAATCTATAATTAGATTTTTAATTTTAAATATCATTTTAATTTATTTAATGTTAATATCTCTTTACTAGGTTTAGGCATAGACCATAACTCATCGAAATCTTCTAATCTAGAATGATTGTATTCTTTAGCTAACTCTATACGTCTAGATTCTGTTTTCTTAAGTATATGATACAGGTCCTTACGTTTAGTCAATTTATGAACTTTAGATATTAAGTTTTTATGACTATCACTAAACTTTGAGTATTTACCTTTTTTAAATAATGCTATTGCTTTAGCATTTTCAATATTTACTGTGAATACAAATATTTTATATTCACTAGTTTTACTTGTGTGTGATATTTCTTCTTTGAAATATTCATGTTGGATTAATTTCTCTTTTACTGTTAAGTAGTCTTGAGTACCTTTAAATTTGAATAGTAAACAGAAATGATTATTTAATTCTTTACGTTCTTTTATACCTACATAACAATTTAAGTAGAAAAAGTCCCAATATAGTTCGTCACGTTTTATACCTAGTAAAGGCATTACACAGAAACTACTTTTATTACGTTCAATTTCTCTCTTTTTTGTCATTTATTATTTTTTATTTTCGTTATACCATTTGATAAAGTCAATTACTAAACTATAGATTACTTCTAATTTATCACCTTTAATGTTCTTATTAATAGTTTGTGTTAAACCGTCTCCG
>JABSQI010000162.1 GCA_013215905.1 Legionellales bacterium
TGTTGTTGATGATTCCTTGGCAAAATATTTTATTGATGTTGGGGCTGTAAAAGTGAAATTTAGAGAAACAAAGGCTTACGGCAAAATTATTAATGGTAAATGGGAATTAGATTTTAACGAGGTAAATTCTCCTTTACCTGCAGTATTTGATATTGCAGATGATGAATTACCTGAAAATTTAAGAAATAAATATAGCTCATGTGCATTTAATGGGTGGGTCAAATATGAATCGTTTTACGATTGTCACTATGTCTCTATCGATAAGATGGTTTGTCGTTCCAAAGATAATTCTAATAAAACCGTTGAAGCGAAATTGATAGGACATCTACGCGATGTTTTTAATTATGATAGAGCTTTTACAGCTGATGAGAATGTGCTTCTTAGTTCTTATATTAGAATGTATGCTGTATTTGGCTCAAGTGGAATAGGAAAAATACCATATGTAGAATCTAAACGAATACATTTGAATGGTGAGGTCGATTCTGCTGAACTCGTCGAAAAAATTTTTAATCTTGGTTCTGTTAAAATAGAAGAGACTAATGGCTCAATTATAAAAATATACCCAAGAGGCATAAAAATACCTGCGTTATTAAAGTTTTCTGTTCCTAAAAATATAACGTATATGAATAATGCAATAGATGCTTGCTTTGCTAACGCATGGGTTTCAAGGGATTGGAGAGACAAAGCATGTCTTACTGTAAATAATATTGTGTGTAAATCTGGCAAGGCTCTAATTAATGTGAATATTAAAGGAAAAGTATTAGGGGGAGATGGGGAAGATATTTATCTTAAAAATTTTTTCTATAAAAAGAGACATACAAATTATCGAAGATACGACGAGCGTGATTATGGTTATATAGATTTTTATAAACCGAAATATTTAGTTTTTAATGATATGGAGAAAGATAATGCTGACTAAGGATTATATTGATGTAGCTGAGAAAATTAATGGGCTGGAAGCTAGCAGGAAATACGATTATATATTAGTTGTTGGCTTATTGGTTGATTTTGCCGTTTGTTTTTTGATGGGGGTTTAGATTGTGGAAAATGTATATAACTATTCTAAAAATATGCTGAAAGCAAGTTGTTTGATATCTAAATATTGCATAATTTTATTGTTATTTCTGTTTGTGGCTTGGCCTCTAGGACATATGTTCTTGTGGCTGGCTGAAACTGGGTATTCTTTCTTGCTGTGGCTTGGGCGTACAATTGGATATATAGCCAATGAGTGTGTGAATTTCTTGGTGGATGTTGGTACTGGCATTAAAAATATGTTTATTGGGTGTAAAATTTTTCTTGTTACTCAAATATCTGAATCAATAGAGGTTATAAAAATGCATGTGCCTAATTTAAATTATATTAAACAAACAGGTCTCTTTGATGAGTTTTTTTTAGGGATATCGCTTGTAACAGTCACAATTTCTTGGCATAGGTTTTATAAATCAACTGTTGTTCCTTTTGAGAAATGGCTTTTCTCTATTGTATCCTGTCTGTTTGCCTTTCTGTTTTTGCTCATGGTCAAGGAGATATTGAAACATCATGGTTTAATCTTGATTAGTAACACTTCTTCGATTGCTTTGTATATGTTGATATTTTCTATTTTTGAGTGTTTATTTTTAGCATTACTGAATAACGCCAAGGAGAAAAAAAATGACTAAGATATTTAAAATATTTGGATGTGTATTTGGGGCAATTATCTTGACTTATATGTTAAGCCCAATGTTCTATCTTATTGGTGTTATGGGAGAAATGACTATAATTTACGGCTTTAAGTCTCTTGCTGTAGTGGTTGGCGCAATATTTGATGGGCTTGGTTGGGGTATATCTAAAAGCATCGCTTTTGGAAAATATATTGTTGCTGCTGCCTCCTCATTATTAACTATGCTCTACTCAGCATTAAATTATATGACTGCGTATTTGCCTAACTTTCTTGATTATTCTAGTTATTGGAAAGATTCTAGGTCAATTATTGGTTTTATAATTTGTTTGATGGTTTTTGCTGCTGGAATAGCGAAGATAGACAAGAAGAAAGTCGAATAATTTAATTGGAGAACAAAATGTATAGCTACTACAACAATGTTTTGAAAATTAACCGCTTTATCTTAAAAAGCTTTATAGTAAGCTTATTGTTCATGTTTTTAGCTTGGCCTGTAGGACGGTTGATTCTATGGTTAGTTGAGACTGGATATTCGTTCTTATTGTGGGTTGTCCGTACAGTTAGATATATAGCTAAAGAATTTGACAACTTCTTGTTGGATGTTGGTATTGGCATTAAAAATATGTTTATTGGGAGTAAGGATTTCCTGATTGCGCAAATATCTGAATCAATAGAGGTTATAAAGGCACATGCCCCTAATCTAGAACATATTACACGATTTGGGATTCTTGATGAGTTTTGTTTAGGTGGGGGATTTTTTCTTTTTTTCTTTTTTTTGTTTTGGGTTTTCTATAGGGGAGGTTATAAGGGGATAAAGAAGATTTGTAAAAGAGCTAAGATATTAATAATGGCTGACCCTGAAATTTTAAAACTATTATTACTGATAATTTTTGTGTGTTTTGGTTTTTTACAAACCGTGGATTTAATATTTAAATGTTTTTAACACTATATATAAAGCATAAAACTGAAATTTACCTTAAATAAAAGGTTGATTTTAATTTTAAATATGTTACTATTTTTGCTGGAAATTAAAATTTGTTTGTTTAATAAACAGGAGAGGGAAATGAAGGATGCTAGGGAGTTATTTAAAAAACCATCCCCCAACGTCACAAATAACATAAAATATTCTGATACTTCCCAAATAGGTAGAGCTTCATTTATTATGTTTAACGATTTAGATAATCTTAAAGATATAAAAATAGATTTAACTGAAGGATAATTTTATGGAACTCAATCATGCTGCTAAAGAAACAGGGGTTTTTAATTCTTCGGATAATAATTCCTTAAGTACGAATCTCCTGTTAATTATGTTAGCCATCTTAATAGGAATGGTTTTTTATTTGTCTGAAAGCAAGGATTCATTAATTATATATCCTGCTATGGCATTGGTGACCCCGTTTCTATCTGTATTACAAGCAGCATTAAAATTTATATTAACTCCGTATTTTTTTATTTCCTTGGTTGTGTATTTTGGTTTTTTGTCCAGTCAAACCAAAGAAAATATTAAAAAAGAAGTGTCTCTTGCTTGGAATAAATATTCCACATATTTATATTTAGGGCTGTGTGTGTTAATGAGTTATCAGCTTGGGTATCTCCACTATATTTCTATGCCTTTGGATGCTTTGCATCCCCCTTGGGCTGGATTAACTCTTTCTTATGTCAACGATTGGGTTTATACCTTGTTTCATTTTGCTGCTTTTAATACTGCATTTTATTTAGCTATAAAATACATGGTCGACTCTCGCCATAAATTCTCAAATAAAGGTTATTTTTCCATAATGCTTGTTGGCTGTTTATTCTTAATTAGCATAGCTGAATATGCAATGCATATTGCTGATAATAAAGAATTCATATTTTTTAATGTATATCTTAGGATAATAGAGGTTATTGCGGTAATGTTAATGGTTGGCTCTTTATTTAAAATTAAGGATTTTGTCTATAATCCATTATTTAAATGCATTATGGCTTGGGGGCTATTAATTGGTTTGTTTGGGATGGGTGAAATCGGCTCATATATACGGATTTATAATCCTACCATCACCTTCATGGCAAATGATTCTCAATATTCCCATAATATTGGGAGATTTGGGGACACAACTTTATTTATTTCAAAAAATAAAAAAATACTCTTTAAGTGTCAAGGCAATAACAGTCATGTTTCTAGTCTTGATGGATGTTTTTGTACAAATATAAACAAGAAAACCGGCTCACATACGGGTTGGTATCAGTGTAATAATGCATCAGATTTTAAAAAACATATTAAAAAATATAATGGAGTATAAAATGATGACAAAATCACAAGAAGAAAAAGAAAAAATAATTGATTCTATATTTAATTCAGAAAGATATGCTAATGGGATTTTACCGCCTAATGTAATTTCTTATCTGATTTTTAATAAATATTATCTGAAGCGCAGATTGAAATTAGAAAAAAATGATGCAGCTGAATTAGAAAATAAAAATTTCTTGAAGCGTCATCATTCAGACATGTCATTGTTCATTGAAGAATATTTGAAGAAAATTAACAAAGAACGTAGAAAACAATTTTTTTGTTTAGCTGACGACGAGCTATATAATTTGAGAAAAAAAGAGGAATTTGTGGCAACAGATTTGAAATTGTCTCAAGCAGAAATAGACTGGGAACAAACGCTCCTGAAAGAAATGGATGACTATTTTGATGAGTTAAAGAGTAAGTACTGTGCGTGACTCTTTTACTAAGGGTTGGGCTTCAAATTCATCCTTGAAAATATATCCAGTTTTATGCAAAAATATCTATCCTAGTAAAATTATATATCTATGTTAAAGGCAAAATAATGGAAAAAAGAAAGAACAAACCGTTTCTTATTAATAATGAGTTATTACCAAGAATAGCTAAGATTAGAGATTTATTGGAAGATAAATATCCTAAGTGCTTTGTTAAACATGGGCAAATACCTAAGCCAATTAAAATAGGAGTTAAAGAAGAGATATATAATAGTCTAAAAAAGCAATATCCTGATATTGTTAGCAGAAAGGTTTTGACGGCACATCTCGCTATGTATACAGCATCTGAAGAAT
>JABSQI010000163.1 GCA_013215905.1 Legionellales bacterium
AAAGTCATATTCAAACTCTGGAAAAAATAAACAATGACATTTATTCAAACGAGCTAGAATTATCAATAATAAACTCATCAACAGATTATTATCGTTTTAATTTTAATGAACTTAAAGTTGTAGAAAGATATTTTAATTACAATAATATTTGTGATCCAATAGAAAGTAATATTTCACACAATAAAGATCTATTGATTGGTTTGTATGATATGATTAATGCTTTTTTCAGAAAAAAAATTACTAACACATCTGACTATATTGAAAAAATTGAATTGCTTAAAGCATATTATTATAAAAGCAGAAGTAAATTAAAAACAACTATGAAAATATGCAATGATGTTTCTATTCCAAATACTCATGATGCAGATGATTTTCTTTGGGATTTCCCTTCTGCTACTATTATGACTGCTGAATTAATTGCCTTAGGCGTGATATTGAGAAATGATAACACATATGATAACTCCAAAATTAAAACTACTTTAATACAAAAATGGCCATATGGAGATTCTCGCAAATTATTAGAAGAGAAAAAAGATACCGAATATAAGCATATATCTTCCCCACTAAATCAAGAAGGATGGACATCTTATGGTTTTCATTATGAATTTGCTCAAGTAGACGATTTAAAAGTGATGACAGTTCATTTTGATCATAATTTATTAACACTAAAAGCAAAACAAGATTTTCATAAAACATTAATACAAAATACTAGAGTGGAGATTAATGATCTATTAAGAAACCACAGTAATAAAAATTGTTGTATAATGGTAATTTTGCCAAATATTGGTAAATTTGAGGAGGAGTATATAAAGAAAAGTTGTGATAAATACCTTAATACATATTTTAGTATCGGCAGTTTTAAGTTAAATAAACAATTTAAAGTTATATATTTTGTTAGCAAAGAAGGGTTTTATTATCGAGTAGAAATAGAAAATATTTCTGTTGATAAAAAAGTAGTTTAACAATCATTTTTTATTTGATTCGTTCTATTGGAACAATATAAATATCACATAATTTAATATAACTCTATGATAATTAAAATGTCCCTATACCCTGAACCTATAAACAATTTAAGTTTAGCATTCTCTGAACGCAATCCCCTAGTAAAAAATAATTATTCTAGTTCCTAAATTTCTTAGAAGCTATCAGAATAAAAACTTAGAAAACTATCCTGGTATATTAGAGCTGAGCATATGTTGATATATATTTTTTGCTATTCTTTTTAAATGATCTTGTGCTCCCTGTTTCCCCAATTCAATTAAAGATATATCGCTAACTGAAATAAGACCTTCAAGATCATTTTTATAATCTAGCGCACATAATTCATAATTTACCTTTGTGAAAGGCAAACTATGAATTCTTTTTAAAAATATTTTATCTAAATGTATCAAATCATTTGCTATTGTATCAATATAACAATCAATCATTGTAGAATTTGCAAAGGGACACCACTGCTCTCTCTCTTTTTTAGGTAGCATGTTCAAACATTGAAAAGAAACATCCAGTATTTTTCTAGATATGAAAGGATAACAATCGGCTGGCCCAAATCTTTGTTGTTGCCATAACAAGGCCTCACTAGAAATATTATCTCCTAAATATGAAGCCCTTTTTTTTCTTGAAAGATTTAAGTCATCTTTGCGCTCATCATAAGACTCAATAATATATATATTGTCACTATAATTTGAGTCTATAGCCATTATTTTTTTGTCAAAATTATTTAAAGTTATTGTAACATCAGATGTGAAAACTCCTAGGACTTTAGATTTTTCAGAAATATTTTTTATGGCAAGCCTATAATAGCCATTCAAATGTTTATAACCATATCGAATATCAGAAATTATATAATGTATATTAACATTGTGAAATTTTTTCTTTAAATTATAAAAATAACTCATGTCATCGTCTTGATCAATTACAGTTATTACTTCTATTTGTTCCAAACATGAACTCTTTTTTATTAGAGATTCTAAAAAATCACTGAAGAGGCATCTTACTTGCCTTACTCTAATTGCACCATAGAAAGAAATTTTAATCTTGCTTTTGTCATATTGTACTTCTTGTAAGTCTTGCAATAAGCACTTATTAGATATACCTGTATCTTTACAAAATTTTCTAATTTTTAATTTTAGCAAAAAATTCTTCAATTTATATTCTAGGAAATCATATTTCGAACATGCTATACAAAATAATTTTGTTAATAGCCATACATTACTTACAATCTCTCTGTATCTATTTTGTTTTCTTGCTTCATAATTTATTGCACCGACTAAAAATTTTTGTCTTAATTTTACAATTGATTGCTTTGAGCTACACATGCATACTTTATAGCCATATTTTATAATTACCAACAATCCTATTAAAAAATCGAATAATTGTTTAAATTTATATAACACCCCATCACCTTGTATACCCATTAAGTAATATAGGCATATACTAACAAATCATTTATTGTGCAACAACTTTCTAAATTGATGAAATATTTTTCTTCATTTTAACTAGGCGTCATAATACCCCAAAATATCACAATGCCCATTTAAACAAACAGGATAAACCAATTATGGGTTAAACCATTATCATTGTAAAAATAACCTAGAAGAGTCTAAACCAGAATAATGATATTTTTCATCGATATGATTTATGTTAAATAATAGACAATTGTTTGCGTGTTTTTCTATGTTAAATATTTCTAGGTCAAGTAACCTTAAGTATATATTTTCTATTTTAAATTTAGTATCATCTAAAGAAACATCGGGATTACAATAGAAAATCTGCTCATCAATTACAATTGATATAAATATAGAACTTGTAGTTTTATTATTCATAGATAAAAACATTTAGAATTTTTTAGTAAACAAAGCATTAAGATTATTTTGGGACATATAATTTGAATATCTTTATATTGAATGTTTCTAGATTGGCTTGTATTTCACGAGCAATAATTTTATTTAAACTATTTAGATCTGATTCATAATTTATTGTATGCTCTGTATACCTTATAGGTATTGAAAGCTCTTTATAAGCCTCTATTAATTCTAATGATGAAAACTCTTCTTTTTATAAATTTCATTGAATTTCGATTTTAATCCGTCAAATTACTACTCTTTTATTTGTATATTATATTGTGTAAATTTATCTCATCTTTCTTAATTTCTCCATTTATCATGCAGTTATGTAACTTTCTTATTATTTAGACATTCTGAAAATATTTTGAAGTCATAAGAAATCACTAACAAATAGTCTATTTTAACCTCTTATTGTCAATATTTAATACTTTGTTGTGTTATAATTGATTATTATATAAATATTAGAGGAGATTCTAAATGAACAAAGTAATGAAAATTTTTATTGTAACCTATGATTCATATTAATGATGAATAGCAAAATGGTAACGGGAATTAGATGCTTGATTTTAATATTCAACCAGGCCTCGTAATAAACATTTTGTTGAAAAATACGCAAATTCCATTAAATAAAATTTATATAAAGACTCAGCTTTAAAAAAATGACTTTAAAAGATTATAGAACAGAGATTTTATCAGGCCTAACGGTTGCGCTTGCTCTTGTGCCAGAAGCTGTTGCCTTTGCTTTTGTTGCTGGCGTTCAACCCCTTGTTGGGCTTTATGCTGCTTTTATCATTTGTTTGATCACCTCCCTCGTTGGCGGGCGTCCTGGCATGATTTCAGGGGCAACTGGAGCTTTGGCTGTTGTGATGGTTTCCATTGTGACAAAGCATGGCGTCCAGTACCTTTTTGCAACCGTAGTCTTGATGGGGATTATTCAATTCTTAGCTGGTCTTTTACGACTTGGAAAATTTATTCGTATCATCCCACACCCCGTTATGCTAGGTTTTGTCAACGGCCTTGCCATTGTTATTTTCCTAGCTCAACTGGAACAATTTAAAACCAGTACGCCCATTGGTAAGATGACCTGGCTTAGTGGAAATCAGCTATATATTATGCTTAGCTTGGTGGCAACAGCCATGTTTGTTATTCATTTTATCCCCAAATTAACAAAATCTATTCCATCCCCCTTAGCCGGTATTGGGGTAGTTTTTGCCCTAACATATTTCCTTGGTATTGAAACCAAAAGTGTTGGTGATATAGCAAGCATTTCTGGAGGATTGCCAACATTTGAGATCCCTAAAATTCCCTTTACCTTTGAGTCCTTTAAAATTATTTTTCCATATGCATTAACCCTGGCAGGTATTGGTCTTATTGAAAGCCTTTTAACGCTTTCTCTTGTGGATGAAATCACAGAAACTCGCGGGCAAAATAGCCGTGAATGTATGGCTCAAGGAGCTGCCAATATTGTCACTGGATTTTTTGGTGGCATGGGAGGATGTGCTATGATCGGTCAAAGTATGATTAATATTAAATCAGGCGCAAGAAAACGTCTTTCAGGGATTGCCGCTTCTTTGTTTTTAATCTTCTTTATTGTAGTTGCCGCCCCTCTGATTGAAATTATCCCCATAGCTGCTCTTGTGGGAGTGATGTTTATGGTTGTTATTGGAACCTTTGCCTGGTCTTCTTTGCGTATTATTAACAAAATCCCCCGCATAGATGCCTTTGTTATTATCCTTGTTTCAGGAGTTACGGTCCTATATGACCTTGCCATTGCAGTTCTAATCGGGGTTATTTTCTCCGCTCTTTCATATGCATGGGAGAGCGCCAAACATATGTCCGCTAAAACATTTTATAATAA
>JABSQI010000164.1 GCA_013215905.1 Legionellales bacterium
TTTCCCATATGCAATACTCCATATTTGTAGATGGTTCTATTTTATACTTTTTTGCATTTGATTATAGATTCTGCCAATTTGGAAAGGCGGATTCAACTAGTAACTGCAACTCATGTATTAAAAATTTATTACCTAAAGCTCTCATTGTATTCAAATAAATCAGAAGCCAGATCATAATCAATATGATTAAGAGCTAAAAACGGTCTCATATTATCTATAAAATTATGTGTATTATCTATAAAACTAGTTACTCCGCCAAGAGTGTCTATTAAGGTTTCACCATTCACGTCCATTACATTATTATTAATTAATTCTGCTAATTCAATAGCATCATTTTGGTGAGCAATATGATGCTATGTTACAACCACACGATTACCTAATGTAACTGCATTTTCTTGTTCTCTAATTCCAAGACTATAAAATGCTCCTGGAGATTGATATGAATTTGGTACAAAATTGGTGAGACCATATATTTGGGGGGGGACTCCCATTGTTTCAGGTGGGGACCATTTATTATCTGTATTTGCTCCGCTATTATGTGTCCATACCAAGCCTTTATTGTTATGGCCTATATCTATCTCGGTTAAATTACTACCATCTACCTTGGCAAAAAATGTTTTCATGTAACTTTTCCTATCATAATTAACTGTAGGTGTTTCTGGTGAATCTGTATGTACATAAGGATGAAACCTTACTCTGGCTAGCTCATTATTATTAATAGGAGGCGCTGTAGCCCCAAATTTTAAGTTCTGCGCAACATAAAAAATATCCAATTCGTTATTTATATTAATTCCAGAATTTACAATTTTAGATTTCAAAGAATCAGGTAGATTATTATAAGCTTCTTTAGGTAATTTCAAGACAATATATACTCCTGGTAAACCAAGTCGGCGATCAGATACAGGATCAGTTATAATAATTGGAGCAGCATGATATCCATCTCCAGCAATAGCAAATCCATAAACACGACATATATTATTTACCAATTCTTCAGTAGTTAAAGCAAAATGGTTTTGTTTTATTGTTTTATTAAAAACCTCTTCCCATTTTTGTCTTCTTGCTATTTGTGCTGATAGTGAATTATCTTGACTATTAAATTCTCCTTGATTAAATAATTTTACCAATCCCTGTTTTTGTTCATTAGTTCTAGCTAAAACATTGCTAATATCTTTTCCTGCTTTATTTAAAAGGTTAGCTATTTTCTCATTTGCATCTATGTTTATACTATTATCACTGTTTAATTGAGGAACAAATACTAATGTACCGTCTTGCTCTTTTGTTAATACACCAATTAAATTATAGCCAGATGCATTTCTCATCGAGTGTATCTTTCCGATAAAACCAGTACCACCACCAAGACGGGTACCACTAGCTTCAGTGAAAATAGTTTCACCTATACCAACAATTTCAGCATTTTCTAAACCTAGTTCTTTGATATCATCATCAGTTAATAACATAGCTGAAAAACCATCCTGTTTTTGTGTGCTACTTATTGATGATTTAATATTTTCATTTGAATCTGTTGATATTATGTCAACGTCTCTTACTGTCATCTGCGTCATTTTATCTTCTATCGAGTTTCTTTTAAATTTACTATTACTTTTTCCAAATAGCCAACTAAGCTTTATGCCTAAATAATTACTCCATTTTCTAACATTGTCATAATTCAATTCTCCTTGAATATCTAATCTCTGATTTTTTTTATTAAATAAATATAAAATACTTCTAAATCTCCAACCATTAACAGATTTAGCCCCCTTTCTTCCATTAAAATGGTAATATGCTCCATGAGTTTCTAATCTACTTAATATATTACCTCCTAACTCAGCATCAAACCCTGCAAGAGGAACCTCATACCTATTGCTAGTATTTACATTGTAATCAATTGTCTGCGTAGTTTGACCTTGAGTACCTATGCTAGCATCATAGACTCTAGTTAGTTTAGTAGCATTATTTATAGACGATGAATTTACTAAAAATCTCTTATTTTGAGGAAGATACCCATTAAATCTAACTTCAAATCTTTCCCTCAAATATTCTATCCCAAATGTTGCTTGATGAACCTTCTTAGTAACATTTTTTATTTTTCTTATATCCTAGAATCCATAAATGCCTAATATAGAATAATTGGTTAATTGTCTTCGAAAACCTAGACCAAAATTCCCTTCTACACTAGATTTACTATCATGCATTAAGAACATATTTGTAAATAACAAGCTATTTCTTGGCTCATAAAGAGGTATTAACGTTCCATATCTACCTATATGCCTTTTGTTCCCACCTTTATATTCAATCTCTACCCTAGGTGAATAACTATAACTTGCTAGTAATTGTAGAGATATTAGTAAAACTAAGATTTTTGGGAAATTAAATTTTGTCATCTTAAATATATTATAATTCAATATAATATTTTATCATATCTAGATTTTCCAAAAAACACCTCATCAGGCGTTTTATATCCTAATGATTTCCTTGGTCTATTATTGAGCTTATCCATAATAGTATTAAGCTCATCATCTCCTATATTTTCAAAAGAGCTTCCCTTCTTTATATATTGTCTAACAAGACCGTTAGTATTCTCATTTAATCCACGCTCCCATGATGAATATAGATGGGCAAAGTAGAATTTGGCTCTTAGTGCTTTACTTATTTTCTCATGATAGGCAAATTCACTGCCATTATCCGAGGTTAAGGTAAATACAATATCAGAATACATTTTTAGTTTATCTATTGTAGAGTTAGATACTAGCTCTGCTGTTCTATTATCTACTTTTGCTAAAAGGGTTTTCTTTGATACTCTTTCTACCATAGTTACTATGGCTTGCTGTTGTTTTGCTCCTATTATAGTATCTAGCTCCCAATCTCCTATACGCTTTTTCTTATCTACTATTTTTGGACGTTCCTCAATAGATTTCTTATTCTTTATTGAACCTTTATACTTAGGGCTACCATAGCGTTTACGGTATTTCTTATTTTGATGGCGTAAATTTTTATACAATAATCCGCCTTCTTGCTTATCTTCTAGAATATACTGGTAGATTCTTTCATGACTTATAGAAAATAAATCATATTTTTTTGCATATCCGCTTATTTGCTCTGGACTCCATTGCTCTTGCAATTTCTCTTTTATGAACTCCTTTATCTCATTAGTTAATTTAATATATCTCTTTTTATATTTTTTTCTTTCCTTAGCATAACACTCTGCATAGTCTGGCTTATATTGCCATCAACCCAAACTAGTTCTTTCAAATGTGATATTCCTTTTTAATTCTCTGCTTATTGTTGCTTTGTGAACACCTATCTCTTTCGCTATTTGGGTATAATTATAACGACCTGTCCACAATAAGTAGGAAATTTTACAACGTTGTTCATAGTCTAATTGTTTATAACTCATTTGCAACTCCTGAATCAAAAATACATGAAATTTTAATATTTTTTCATGTATAATTACTATTCATGTGTTGCGGTTAAAAATTGAATTCAAGAAAATCAAGATCCAAATGCAATAATATTAGTGTTAAATTGTTGTTTGTTCGATTTACTCCACTCTTAAGTTGTTAATAACTCCAGTAATTAATTTCAGTATTTTGTTAGAGGCCTTAGTGTTAAATCAAACCTCTATCAATAAGCTCTTGTCTTGTTAGTGCGCCGCCATTCGTTTGAGTGAATGAAGAATTAAAATATATTGATCGTAAATATCTATCAGCAGGGTCATTATGGATTTGCCAGTAATTGTTATTTACTACTGCGTCTGAGAGGCGTATACCAGCAATAGGACCAGAAGAATACCCTTTTACATGAGATATATTTATATTTCCTATAACAGAGCTACTATTATGTATCTCGCCTATAATCCCATTTGCGAAATTTCCTGAAAATAAGCCAGTATTTTTGTTGAATTTTATCTGACTATTATCATAGCTTTTGAAGACAATTCCGTGAGAACCCCAGAATAATTCCCCTTCATTCCAATTATATTCTATTTTTGAAGAATCATGCGAAATTCTAACTGTGCCAGCACAAAGAGATCCCAAACTAGCTTTATTGAAATTATATATAATATTACTTTCGTTAAACGATTCGAATACTATAGCTCCACTATACTGATAAACAGACGTACTTTTATTATAATTTCTCCGCACAATAACAAAATTATAGGATTCTAATACTATTCCTCCAGATAGCCCTCTAGTATTTCCATAAGTTGTATTGTGTTGAACTAACGTATTTCCACTACCAATTAATACTATCCCAGCAGAATGTAAATCATTGGTTGTCCCAACAACCATGTTTCCTTTATTTACATTAAATTGAATAATAGTTTTTCCAGCACCAATACCAACCACACCAGCCTTGTTTTCTAGCATATTACTAAGATTGGTAATATGATGAATTTCAGTTTCTCCTGTAGAAAGACCAACTAACCCAGCAGCTCTATCTCCTGGTGTATTACTACTCCAATTGTTAACTCGTAAATAACCTATGTTACTGTCTTTGACAGCATTTAAAATAGCTATGGGAATTACTTTATCATCTCCATTGATATTTATGGTAGTGCCAGGATTATTTGGTAAGATGAAATTCTTTAATTCTTTTTGTTCTTGAGATATCTTAGTAATAGAGCCATTAGAAATTGTTATATCAACTCCAGTTATATATAAACCCTTATTAGGATTATCTTTATTGCCATATTTCT
>JABSQI010000165.1 GCA_013215905.1 Legionellales bacterium
ATGAAAACTCACAAATTAACACCAGCACAATACAACAAAGCAATAAAACTTGGATATTATGAGCCGATAAAATGTATATCTGTTTATAAAAAAATAATTAAACATTACAAAGTTTGCGGAAGAATTGAACAACTTTTAATTAATTTAAAATAACACTAAACAACCTAAGCAAGTTATAAAACTGCTTTTATATTATGACACAAGAATTTTATTTTGCAACAGAATTAAACGAAATTTTAAAATCATTAAACATTAAACAATTAAAATACTAAATTATGAACACAGTAAACGAAATAAACGAAAAACTTATAATAGCTTTAGAAGGTAAAATTGAAGCATTAGAAAGCATTATAAAGACTAAAGAGAAGATTAATAAAATGCAAGTTTATGAAGCTGTTATGTCAGCTTTTACTTCAGGGCAAAAATACCAAAAAGATGTTGATAATGGTATGAGTGGTCAATATAGCGAGTTTTACGCACCGTATTTAGATAATCTAATTAATGAAGCTATAAAATGAAAAAGATAATTTCAATACTAATTGTTGCGTTTAGCTTAAATAGCTATTCGCAACAGTTTACCGCAGAAGAAAAGCGATATTTCGGATTTCATGCTATGCATGGTTTTGTTAGTAACATAGCATATAAAGAAGTATTTAATAAAAGTGATTTATTTAGCTATTCTGCAAACTTTGCTTTAACAAACACAATTTCAATTATAAACAAAGATAAACCAGAAACAATACTATTAAATAATTTATTTAATTTAGGTAGTGTATGGTTGAGTAACAAACTACTTAATAACTATCACAAAACAGAAAAACAAAAAGCACACGATAAACTTAAATTAATTTACAATGAATAAAACACTAGACATTACAGCGGTACTAATAGTATTATTTTTCTTATTAGTTGGTTCAGTACAAGCACAAGAGCGAGGCTGGTTGTTAATACCGACTGACAAAGTAGAAGCGGATAAACAGATGCACGTAGCTGGCCATATGGGCGTTTCTTTTGTGTCTTATTTGATATTTGAACCAATGGAAAACGTTAGCGAATTAGAAGCTATTACATACACATTTGGCGTTTCTAATTTAATAGGCTTTTGGAAAGAGTCAACAGATGCAACTGGTTTTGATTGGAATGATATAAAAGCTAATAACATAGGCTTTATTATAGGTACTTTTTTATCTTGGCAGTTACGACGATGGGCAAAGAAAAGCGTTAATAGAATGAGTGAAAAAGAAAAAGCTAAATTAAAGTTAGATAAATTTTATGAGTAAAGTAAATAATATGGGCTGATTGCCCGACCAGAATAGTAGAAACTTTAATTTAAAATACAAAGATTATGAAACGTAGAAATTTAATTAGCAGAACGGCAATTTGCCTATATTTAGTGTTAGTGGCAGTACTTTTTACAGGGTGCTTTACAGAAACAACACCGAGAGATTTAGAACCAGTTATTAATGGACAATTTAACCAACCCAAAGTAGTACATTACCCAAGTTCAGATTATAAAGTTGCTGCTGTGGTAGTAGATAAGGATGGGAATGTGTGGTATATAAGAATGAATGCTAATGGACAAGTAAAAGATAATAAGCAACTTTTTAATGTGAGCGAGTATTGCCACTAACGGACGAGTGTATGGTGTTGGCTGAGGAACGAAGCTGCACTATACACATTGTTAGCTGACGAAGTGAACTGTAAATAAAATAAATTAATAACACTAAAATTAAATATTATGACAACTGAAGAAAACAAAACGGAAATTAGAGAATTAAGTGCGTGGAATATGCCTGACACGGTAAGTAAGCCTGATGGATGGGATAGAAAAACATTACCTGAAGCTACTGCTGATAATATGCAGATAATGATGGATAAGATAAATGAACTTGTGCAAACAGTTAATAAATTGACTGAAGCCAACAAGCACTTAATTGAAGCACTAAAGTAGTTTTATTTATTGCCACTAACGAGCAAGTATAAGGCACGTTTTAATGTGCTTTATATATTGTTATTGTTAGTTTAAAATAAACCAAAGATAAATATTATGATACATAGAACAGAAAAAAGAACTACTTGGTTAAGAAAAAGTTGGGATTTAAAACACGGCTTTGGTTGGTTTTGCCAAGTTTACGGAAAGGATTATAAAATAGGCTTTGGATTTAGTAAAAATAAATTTACTGCATTTAGGTTAGCACTTAAAGAACTTGGCGAAAATTTTTAATTAATTCTAACACAAAGATAAGCATCGTTTTAATGATGTTTATCAACTGTTAACGAACGTTTTAATGTTCGTAATATTTCAAAATAGTAATCATTATATTAAACCGTTATTTTGACTAACAAATAGCGGTTTTTTTCGTTATATTAATATGGGAAAAATAAAAATCAATATACCTAGTACTTTAAGAGAAATTAAATTATCTCAATATCAAAAGTATTTAAGGGTAATAAAAGACGTTGAAGATGAACGGTTAATTAGTCGTTATGCAGTCAGCATATTTTGCAATCTACCAGATAAAGCGGTTAAAGCAATGACTAGACAATCGTTTGACGAAGTATTAACGCATATTAACACGATTTTAAGTTCTATTGATAGTAATGTACCATTAACTAGAACTTTTCATTACAAAGGGCGTAAATATGGATTAGTACCAAACTTTGATAAAATAAGTATTGGCGAATTAATCGACTGTGATAATAACATACACGACTGGCAAAAAATGCATATAGTAATGAATGTATTATTTAGAGAAATTGAAGCCGAAGCCAATGGAAAATATATCGTTGAGAAGTATGACGAAGAATATTTGAAAAAAGAACATAATTTAGATGTGCCTTTGGATATTGCTTTAGGTTGTTATTTTTTTTTGCAGAATTTGTTGGGGGACTTATTGAAAAGTATCCCGAGTTCTATAAAGGCGATAATACAGCAAGACAAGAAGTTAAAGACTTTGGTAGAAAATGGGGATGGACTCAAAGCATCTATGGACTTGCTCAACATCCAATGTTTAGAAATGTCAAAGATGTTACAGAAATAAACGTACATACAGCGTTATATTGGTTAAGTTTTGAAGCAGATAAAAACAGATTAGAAAAGCAATTAATGAAGCGTAAATAATGAACACATACTACAACACATTAACATATATTAAAGCTATTTTTGAAGCGGATAACAGAGTGAAAAATGTAGTGACTGGTGACTTTGAAGAATGGCGTAGAAGCGAACATATTTTAACTCACATTCAATTTGTAGATAGTCCGTTTTTAGGTAATGAAAACACGAGTACAATACGATATAATATTGAAATAACTGTTTTAGATATTAGAGATGTCAATAAAGAAGATGTTAAAGACCGATTTTGGCATAATGATAATAGACATGATAGTTGGAATGATACAAGCAGTATTTTGAATTTAGCACGTAATAGAATGATAAAAAATGATGACGTTACTTTAGTTACTGCAACATCAGCACAACCAATTACGTATGCTTATGGCGACGGTTTAGACGGTTGGCAGCAAACATGGACTATCGACGTACCTGATAACTTTACATCTATTTGTTAATGTCAGATATACAACATATAAACGTTCAAGCCGAATTTGATAGGTTTTTTAAAGCTGTTATAAAGCAGTCAAGAAGTAATTTAACGAAAGGTAATCACAACACGTTTAAGAACTTATACAAGTCTTTGAAATACGATTTTAACGAAAGTAAAAATAGTATTTCGGCATTCTTAGAAATGGAAGACTATGGTGAGTTTTTAGATAAAGGTGTTAAAGGTGTTAAAAGCGGTAAATCATTAGCTGGTTATAAATACACAACTAAAAAACCGCCTTTAAGATTTATAAAAACTTGGCTAAAGAAAAAAGATGGTAGATTTAGAAGTAGAGAATTAACAAATAGAGCGTTTAAAGTTCAAAACACAATATATCAAAAAGGTATAAAACCGACACAGTTTTTCAGTAAGCCTTTTGAAAAAGAGTTCAACAAATTACCAGATGAAATAATAGAAGCCTACGGTTTAGATTTAGACGACTTCTTGAATTTTGTTTTTAAAGAATAATAATATGTTTAGTAGATTACGAATAGAATTTAATACAGTATTTACCGCTGATTTTACGTTAAAAATAGCAACGTTGTTAGATGGTGTAGTAAGTTCTAATACTTGGACATTTAAAGCAAGTAGAGTAGCACCTTTTGAAGTTACAGTAGGTGGAACAACGACAACAACCGCAGAGAATTTTAAAACTGCTTATGATTTAGATTTAACAACTGGTTACACTACTGCAACAGACACAGGAACCATAACAATAGACTCAACTACTACGGGTTTAGATTTCGTTGGTGTCGCTTGTGAAAATGATTTATTAATACCATTGACTGACGGTGTAGAATATACAGCTACATTCAGTAATTATGTCGAACCTTTTGATATATCAACTGTTGATAGAATTTTAGCACGTTCACCGCATTATATTAACACACCTTTTTATTTAACAACTACAACAGGCGCTACAATAGATTTAAAAATTTATAGCGGTCATTTCACAAATGACGAACCAAGCGAAGTAACACAACGCATTACTAAGATTAGACCGACTGTTGATTTTGCAGAATTTAACACTAATATAGCTGATACGGTTAGAAATGCTTTAAGCGGTTTACCTAATATTAATTTGGGTGGTT
>JABSQI010000166.1 GCA_013215905.1 Legionellales bacterium
GAAAGAACTCCATAAAGTGGATTTCCCTAATAAAACTGGATTAGTATTAGGGTCTGAGCATACAGGATTAAGACGTTTGACTAAGGAAAGTTGTGATGAGATTGTTCAAATAAATTTATCTAATGGTGTAGAAAGTTTAAATGCTTCTGTTGCTGCAGGAATATTTATTTATATGGCTCAACGTCGCTGACTATACTAAATACTGTATGTTAGTATATCAATTTTGCAGACTACACCATTTATCAAGTGTATCTGATAATTTTGCGACTAGTTCAGATGATTCTTCTTGATTAATTATAAGTGGTGGCAAGAGCCTAATGACCTTCTCAGATGTGACGTTTATTAATATGTTATTTTCTATCCCAACTTTTACAATTTCTTTACAGGGCCTATCTATCTCAATAGCTAGCATTAAGCCTTTGCCCCTAACTTCAACGATATTAGGGAAGTTAAATTTCTTAAATTCCTCAATAAGAAAATTTCCTCTATCAATAACATTAGTAAAGATGTCTTCGTCTATCAGTGTATTTAATACTGTATGTGAGGTATGACAAGCTAACGGGTTTCCTCCAAAAGTTGAACCATGGGTTCCATAAGTTAATAGTGAACAAGCCTCTCCTCTCATTAAGCATGCTCCAATTGGTATTCCACTAGCTAAGCCTTTTGCGCTTATTAATATATCTGGTGATATTTCATGGTGCATATACTCATATAATTTTCCTGTTCTACCAACACCAGATTGCACTTCATCTAAAGCAAGTAACCAATTATTATTATTACAGATGTCTCGTAACTGAGATAAGTAATCAGTATTTGGGATAATAATGCCGTTCTCTCCCTGTATTGGTTCTACTAAGATCCCTACAATATCTTTTGTGTCTTGTAATTGTTTAATGGAATTTATATCGTTATATGGAACATTAATAAATCCTTCGAGTAATGGATCAAATCCCTTTCTTGTCCTTAAATTAGATGCGCTAAGAGCACCAAATGTTCTACCATGAAATGCTCCATCTGCAACAATAATTTTAGGCTTGGAAATTGATTTGCTCTTTCCGTAAAGTCTTAAACATTTAATAGCCGTTTCTACTGCCTCAGTTCCAGAATTAGCAAAAAATATTTGCTCCATGTTAGTTAAAGTACATAATTTCTCAGCTAATTTATGTTGCCAGGTAATGTAAAAGGCATTGGAACAATGAACAAATTTATTAGCTTGATCAATAATAGTTTTGGTAACTTTAGGGTGAGCATGACCAAGAGCACAAGATCCTATTCCACTTATTGCATCTAGATAGGGAGTATCGTTTTCATCAAACAGATATACTCCTTTACCATAAGAAAAGGCAATGTTTTGCGGATTATAAGTTACAATCCTATTATTTGCTGAAGTTTCCACTCACAAAATCCCAATTTACTATTTTCCAAAATGTTTCTAGATATTTTGGTCTAGCATTTCGGTGGTCAATATAATAAGCGTGTTCCCATACGTCACATGTTAAGAGGACATTATAATTTTGTGTAAGCGGTGTTTTAGCATTTGATGTACTAATAATATCTAATTCTTTATTCTCATTTTGTACTAGCCAAGCCCACCCTGAACCAAAGGTAGTAATTGCAGTCTGGGTAAATTTTTGCTTAAATTCATCCATTGAAGAGTATTTGTCTTCAAGAGCCTGTTTTAACTCTTCACTTGGATTGGTTTGTTCAGGACTTAGGCAGTTGAAGTAAAATGTATGATTCCATATTTGAGCTGCATTATTAAATATCCCTCCATCGGAAGATAGAATAATATCTTCAAGTGATTTTTCAGAAAACTGTGTATTTTCTATTAATTTGTTCAAATTATCAACATAAGTTTTGTGGTGTTTACCATAATGATACTCAAGGGTTTCCTTAGATATATGTGGCTCAAGCGCATCTAATGCGTAAGGTAGTGCTGGTAGTGTATGCTCCATTATTTGCTCCCAAATACTAGAGTGTAAACTTTTAAACTTGGTAGATCAATTGAATAGTTTTTATTTGCATTTAATAGTATAATGATTTTTCAAAATTAATGATAATTAGGGGAATAAAGTATGGATATAACTGGAAAGCTTAAACAAGAAATTCAAGAGAACACTGTAATTTTGTACATGAAAGGTACTAAAGAATTTCCGCAATGTGGGTTCTCATCACATGCTGTATATATTCTTTCGCAAACAGGTGTGGATTTTGAGACAAGAGATGTTTTAGCTAACCCAGAAGTTCGTCAACAATTACCTCTAGTTTCAAATTGGCCTACATTTCCTCAACTTTTTATTAAGGGGGAATTGATAGGAGGTTCTGATATAGTAAATGAGCATTTTCAATCAGGTGAATTGCAGCGTTTACTAGCAGAAGTTTAAATCTACTTAATTTAATTTGGGAGGGTTCAATTATGACATTAGTAGGAAAAGCAGCACCAGGTTTTGTGGCTCCAGCTGTATTAGCAAGCGGCGAAAGCGTAGACAATTTTAGTTTGTTAAATAATATTGAGGGGAAATATGCATTAGTTTTTTTCTATCCATATGATTTCACTTTTGTTTGTCCCACGGAACTTATCGCTCTAAACAATAGAATAGATGCTTTTAAAGAACGTAAAATTGAAGTAGTAGGGGTATCTATTGACTCAACTCATACACATCATGCTTGGCGTAAAACAGATATAGCAAGTGGAGGAATAGGAGAGGTAAAGTTTCCTTTGGTATCAGATGTAAAACATAACATTTGTCAAAGCTATGGTATTCAACATCCTGAAAATGGCGCTTCATTTCGTGGTGCTTTCATAATAGATAAGAAGGGAGTAGTTAGGGTTGAAATGATTAACGATTTCCCTATTGGTAGGAATATCGATGAAATTTTACGGTTATTTGATGCTGTACAATTCAATGAACAACACGGTGAAGTATGCCCAGTTGGATGGCAGAAGGGTAAAGAAGGTATGCAAGAAACTCCGCAAAGTGTTTCGAAGTATCTTGAAAAAAATAGTGCTGAGCTTTAATACTAGTAAACCAGCTTTATTTTGAGTAAAAAAGGGCTATTTTAGATAGCCCTTTTTTGTTTTTAGTTGTGAGAAAAACGATAGATTAAATTTGTAAAAATAGTTAAAATTTTTACATTGGTTGCAAAAAATAGATAAAAATTTATGTATATACTGCATAATTTTGCAATTTGCCGATAATGTGTTATATATTATGACTGTGGTTAAGGGTAGATCTCTTACGCTACTTGTTTTTTTAAAACAAGTTAATTGACGGAGTAGTATTTGTGGGGAAACAATACTGTTCTGACAAAATTAGGAGGAAAAGCTTGCTTTTCTGAATAGTAAAGTTGGAAACAAAAGCGTAGATATACGCAATTGTATGTTTCCTCAAAAAATAATAAAAATAAAGGAGAAGAAGGGGATGAAACTTTCAAAGATAGTAACTTTAATTACTCTGATATCTTGTGGCAGTACTTTTGCTAATACTGACATGATGTTTCAAGAAGTAATGGATAGAAATGCGAATCCTTACATCGCAAAAGGAGATCACGATAACCGCATTTTTTGGTCGGCAGAAATGCTAGGAATGATAGGTCTTAGAACTGCAACGACTAGAGATGACACCGATAAAAATCCAATGGGTACTGATATTGTTCTACCAAGAGCGAATATCTATATGGATGCAGTAGTTAATGATTGGACGATGGCTCATATGGCTCTGTCGTTTCATGATTTGATTTATGCTTTGACTAGGGGGGGCACTAGTTCGAACGATAAGGGCACTATAGGGAACTTCAGACAGGCGAACACTTTTGACGAAACAACCGGTAATGCATATCAAACTAGATCTGGTATCTTTTCGGCTTTTGATGGTACGTCTTATCGTCCATATAAAATTGTTGATGAAGCTTTTGTAACTATTGGTAACCTACATCGTCATCCAGCATATTTTAGAATGGGTCTTGGCAGAGTACCCTTTGGTTTATATGAAAGAAATCAAGTGTTGATAAACTGGACTACGCTCTTTACCGAAACCCAAGCCATGTTTGCACAATTTGGTTTTATGGATGCATCAGGATTTTTTGGGGCAATTTATGCGTTTAGAGGATTACCTCAACTTGATGATATCAGGCGTAAAACAAATCAAGTAACTGGTGAAAATGATGATGAAGAAAACTTAAGAGATGGTTTTCCTCATATTAATAATGGGGGTGCATCAATAGGTTATTGTATGAACCATGGTCATATGGGCTTTAAAGTAGTTGTTGATTGGATGTGGAATATGTTAGGTGGTATTAACATATTTAGAACAATGGCTTTAGGAAGTTATACTAATACTGAGACTGATGATACAAACCAAAATAATCAAATTGGAAATACTTATTCTGTGTATTACAAAAAAATTATGGGTATGCACATGGGTTTTAAAGGTCACTATAATCAATTTGATTTTAGAGGTAATTTTGTGATGGCTATGAACAAATTTAACAAAAATGAAGCAGTATTACCTGAAAAGCAACCAATGGTATGGTCTTTAGGTACTGGTGTGCATTTTAAAATGGGCTACAGACCATCTCGTTTTGGTATAGGTTTTCAAATGACAAACAATTTGAAAAATGCTGCCATAACTGATGATGCTGCAGAGATAATAGG
>JABSQI010000167.1 GCA_013215905.1 Legionellales bacterium
AACAAAACTCATGTATTTGTTAAGAAATTATATCCTTAATATGTTTAGCTATAATTTTTGCATTAGGTTTATTACTAGTTTCTTTTGCACTTTTTTGTTTTAGGGAAATATATGTTTTATCAACCTTTTGAACAATCAAATTAGCTCCTAGTTCATGTCTAATATCAATATCCATATGGTGTGTAAAGTTCATATTAGGTCCCTGTATCATTACATAACTCTCAAAAGGAAATATATCAGAT
Source organism: Legionellales bacterium (assembly GCA_013215905.1). The sequence continues at coordinate 243 of JABSQI010000167.1, forward strand.
ATTTCAGAAACCATTGATGATGAAGCTCCCGGCACAAAAATCTTACTACCTCTATTTTTAAGGGCGCATCCTAACAAAGGATAATAATCACTGGGTAAAAATCTATAATCAAAGTTGTATAAAGTATAGTCGACACCTAATTTTTTTAATCTATTACAAAAAGTCCTAGTCACATAATCTAACTCAATTTTAATATCTTTATCTTTTAAATTAATCCCATGTACATTTAGTGGTTTTTTATTACTCTTTGAATATTTACCAGTTCTTGGCCCATTTGTTATTTGTAAATATGCTGGGATCTCACCTATTTTAATTTTCTCTGCTATGTAATCAGCCAATTTCTCTGCATCATCATCTGTATATAATCTGTAAGTTCCAAGACTAGGATCAATAGCGTCCCCTGGAATTACAACCAAAGAAATTGGTTTTTGTATTTTATTAATTTCACCATGTCCAGTATAAGCTTCTACTAACTTATTTTCTGTAACATTATTAGGAACTCCAAGAATGGGTATTATTCTATTAAATTTCTTCACAACATTTTTATTAACGGCATATTTTGGAAGAGCAATAACAGTATCTTCCCCCATACTGAACATGTTTTTCATAACCTGATGACCAGACCATAAATATATAACATTTTCTTTAATATTTTCATTTTGGATATTAACTATTTGACTAATTCCTAGCCTTCCAATACCTATAACTAAATTAATATCATTTTTGGTTTTAGTTAATTTTGATAATAATTTTTTACTATTATCAAAATTACCGTAAATTTGCACTTGCTGTGTTGAAGAGGATATTTCCTCATTAAGCTGACTAACTATCCCTTCTGCCTGACCATTATCCCCAGTTCTAAATGCACTAACTAAAACAAAAATTCCGATTGTTAAAGCTTTCATAGATAAATATTCAGTTTAAAGAAGAATAAATTTTAATATCTATATAAAAAATATTCAATTTAATAGGTTAAATAATACTCAACCATATAACACCAACATTAAATTATAAACATCTAGTTAATCTTTTATTCAATTTTTTTCAATAACTTAACGAACTTTTTTATAAGTATTATATTTTAATTAATGTAACCTTATTTAACTCTTTAAAACTGTATGTATGAATAGAAAATCTAATATATTTACTAAAGATTTCTTTAAATTAGAAACATCTAGTAGCATATTATTACTTATATCTGCAATATTAGCGATCATATTTGCAAATTCCCCTATTGATACATACTATAACCTACTTCTTAATACCCCCTTAAAAATCGAACTAGGGGCTTTAAAAATATCCAAACCAATATTACTTTGGATAAATGATGGCTTAATGGCAATTTTCTTCTTTATGATAGGTTTAGAATTAAAAAGAGAATTCTATGAAGGAGTTCTTTCTGATTTTCATAGTGTCCTACTCCCTTTAATCGGCGCTATCGGTGGAATAATATTTCCAGCTGGGATATTCATGCTATTTAATTACGATAATCCTCTAACATTTAGGGGTTGGGCTATACCGATAGCAACAGATATTGCTTTCTCACTTGGTGTATTATCATTATTTGGAAAGAAAGTTCCTCTAGGCTTAAAAATTTTCTTAATGACATTGGCAATCTTCGATGATATAGGAGCAATAATAATAATTGCTATCTTTTATACAACTAGTATTTCATTTCAAGCTTTAATAATTATTTTATGTTGTATTATCATTCTGTTTATTTTTAATAGAATGAACTACACACAAAAATCACTATATATTACCATAGGTATTGTAATGTGGGTTGCTACATTAAAATCTGGCGTACACGCTACTCTTTCGGGTATATTACTGGCGTTTTTTATTCCTATTAAATCGAAAAAACCTTCAGAAATATCCCCTCTTAAAAGTCTTGAGAAAGATTTACATTTTTCTGTGGCTTTCATTATTCTGCCAATATTTGCCTTTAGTAACTCTGGAATTGATTTTAGTAATATTAACTTTGAATCATTAATGCACCCGTTAACATTAGGAATATTACTTGGGTTATTTATTGGCAAACAATTTGGTGTATTCTTCTTCTGTTACTTGTTTATTAAAACTAAAATAGTCAATTTACCAAAAGACATAACTTTTATAAATTTATACGGAGTATCAGCATTAACAGGAATAGGCTTTACAATGAGTCTATTTATTGGAACACTTGCATTTGAAGGAATCAATATAGATACTGCTCTTGATAAGCGTTTGGGTATTCTTCTCGGCTCCTTACTTTCTGGAATATTAGGATATTACATTTTGCGTTTTTCTTTCAATAAACGAAAATAGCTTACCTACAGTCATTTCATATATAATGAATAAATAACCTAATAATTATACTATTTTTGAAAATGACTAATACAAAGTACTTCTTTCCAATATACATTATACTCATAGGAACACTTGGCCAAATAACTGCAGATTTATATTTGCCTTCCCTGCCTTATATTCAACAGGAATTTGGTACTTCGGCAAATCATATACAGTTATCAATGGCTTTTTTTATGTATGGGTTTAGTTTTTTTCAGCTAATTTATGGTTCTCTATCTGATGCTTTTGGTAGAAAACGTATTTTATTTCTAGGACTAAACATAGTCATGCTAGGAACCATTATCATTATACTGTGTAACTCTATAACAATTCTTTTACTAGGAAGATTAATACAAGGAATAGGCGTTGCAAGCTGTCACCCATTATCTAGAGCAATGTTAAGAGATCTTTATGATAAAGATCACTTAGCAAGAATTATTAGCTATATAACAACAGCTAGTGTTTTTGTAATTGCTAGTGCCCCACTATTAGGAGGATATATTCAAAGTATATATGGTTGGAGAGAAAATTTTTCATTATTATTGATATACATAATATTACTAATATTAATCCAATATTTTTTTATTCAAGAAACAAATTCATTTTCGCAAACAAAATATATTAATCCTAAAAATATATTAAAAAGCTATATAGCATTAATTACACATAAGACTTTTTTACTATTTGGAATATCGAATTTATTAGCTTATGGCGGGTTAATTGCTTGGCTAACTACGGGAACTTTTATCATCCAAATAGAGTTTGGCTACAGCACTATAGATTTTGGCTATATTTGTGCCATATTAGGAGGAGCATTTGCTTTTGGAGCAATAATAAATAGTAAAATTGTCACTCTAGAAAAAGCGCCTCATATAATAAAAATTGGCTTTATAATGATTATTATATCTGGGACTCTCCTCCTAATTAGCCTAATGTTGAAAAAAAATATATTTTTTATTCTAATACCTATTCTAATATATTTTCTTTCAGCAAGTGCAATACTTCCAAATACAGTAGCACTTGGCTTACAACCTTTTCCTAACATAGCTGGGCTTGCTGCAGGAGCACTAGGATGTATGCAAATACTTGGGGGGGCAATTTCTAGCAATATTGTTTCATACACTTATAGAAATGATCAAACATCATTAGCATTAATTTATATTACAATAGGTATAGTGGGGCTTATAAGTTCTTTAATAATATTAAAACATAAATAAGATACTTAGTTACACTAGTAAGATTATTTTGGTCAGACAAATTCTAAAAAGACCATTAATTTGACAAATAGAAGAATTTAAGATAAGTTAATTACTAGAAATGCATGAAAAAAGGAAAATAAATTATGATAAATTATTTAAAGGAAACAAATAGTAAAATTTCAAAAGTAAAGATAGATATAAATAAAAATATTTCTAATAACTTAAAAAAAATTAACCAAGCTATAGAAAAAAACAAGAAAGATACTAAAAAATTTAATGAAAATATCAAAAAGTCAAATAAAGCTCTTGTAGCCGCTAAAACAATTGCTAGAAAAAAAAGTATAAATAAGAAAATTAATGATTTCAAAAAGGCGTTGAAAGAACTAGCAAAAGTCTTGGTTTTACTGCAAGTAAAAGAAAAACACCTGAAAGAACTAGCAAAACTTGCAAAAAAAACACCTAAAGCAAAACAAACTAGCGCAAAAAAAGAAACTACTGCAAAAAAAACAAAAAAAGCGACTACTAGAAAATTAAAATCAAGGAAAGCAGCTTGAGCAACAAAACAATTATTTTTTCAAGCAATAACAGTGGAAAAATTAGAGAAGTAAAATCTATTTTTGAAAGTTCCCAATTCAAAATTCTTCCCCAATCTGAGCTTGGCTTAAATGAAGGTGCCGAAGAAACCGCTTGCACATTTGTTGAAAACGCACTTTTAAAAGCTAGATTCATCGCACACAAAGTTAATGAACCAGTAATGGCAGAAGACTCAGGATTAGTTATTAGCCTACTTAATAACGAACCAGGAGTTATATCAGCTAGATATGCTGGAGAAAAAGCCACTAATAATGAAAATATAGA
>JABSQI010000168.1 GCA_013215905.1 Legionellales bacterium
AGTTTCTTCTTCTTCTTCTTCTAATAATTCAGTATCATAACTAAAGTTACTTTCTACATAAAACCCCTCTTTTAAAATACCATCAAATAACACTTCAATAAAGCTACTTTCTAAATCTAAATTTTCTACTTCTAATAATTCCATCTTTTTATTTATTTAATCCGTTATTAATAATTGTTATTATTACACTATCCTCTGCATGAGTATCTAATAATTGACTCTTTAACTGTTCTAGCGTATATTCTAATTCTGCTATCCTTTCGTTTTGAAATGTTATTTCTGTTATTAATGTTTCTATTGCTGGGCCCATGTTTTAGTTGGTTAAAGTTAAATGTCCTTTATATATATACTTAGATTTTATTTTTCTTTCTCTTTGTATGGCTAAAGCCTCTTTATAATTCTTTGCTTCAACCGTATTGGTGTAAGTAACTCCATTTATCACTACTGTATTTATGTACTTTTTCATAATTTCTAATTGTTTTAAGTTTTGATTACCATACAAATATACTATAATTGTAATACAAATGTAATACAAATGTAATTTATTTTTATATTTATATCTAACTGCTTGAATATCAATAAGAATAATTTAAAATAAAAAAGCCCCGCACATAATATGCAGGGCTAAAAACACAAAAAAACACGGGCAAAAAGTTTATTTTTTTATTTTTTGGTATTTCTCCACGCCTCTCGAACCGAAATAAGATACTATAACTGTTACTAATAAAGTACTAAATAATGTAATCCATGCAGCCTCTACTGTAAAATCTATCGTATCAATAGAATCTACCACCGCAAAAAGTGAAACAAATATAACTAACCAAGCCAAAACAATGGGTCGTATATTTTTTGATAACCAACTATCTGAAACCATATCTGAACTCCAACGCTTTGTAACCTCTTCCATTTCAGAAATATCTAATTTTAATAACTCTTGGGCTGTTGCTTTATCATCTACTGACATTATAGGATCATTCTTAATAGCGTTTCCTAAGTTTTTAAGCATATCCATACCCGTAACATTACCTACTAAATTTAAAACCTCTGGAGCAACTCCTTTAATAGATTTTAAAAAATTTCCTACTCTTGTTTTTCCTTTCTTTTCTTTATACTCTCCCATAATTAAAATATTAAATTATAAACCATAACAATTATAAAGATAATTAAAATGAATAATAAAACAGAACCGCACCCTAAAGACTCTTCTAAATCTTTAAAATCATTATCTATATTATTCATCCTTTATAATTAACATATCCTTTACCTCTTACAGCTTTTAAAACTTTTTTTCTGTTGCCTTTTTGCTTATATGAAACATGCACCCAATCAGGCTCATTATCTGTTCCATACTCCCATATTAACTGATCAAAATCTAAATTGTTTAAAATGTAGTTGAATATTTGAGAATTACTAACCCTACCCAATCTATTACCATTCATATCAATAGCTTGACCTATTTTGTGTTGCGAAGTCTTAGAACCCCCTAAAACAGTATTTAGTTTTGAACATCTAAAAAAAGAAGTTATTGCAATAGGACAATTAAAATGATTTCTTATAGGCTCGAAAACTTTATTAGCAACCATTTTCATATTTACTAACTCATTATCATTAGGTATATTTTTGATGTTTTTTCTTATAGCTGTTTCACTATGAACACCCTCGTGCCATGTTACATGCTGGCTAATATTTCTCATAACTATTTAGATTTTAAAGTGTTGTTGTCGTATTTGGTCTGCCCTTTTTTTTGCTATTTTCTATATTATCAGTAGTTTTAAATTTATCAATTTTATCAGACAAACTAATGTATTGTTTTCTTAAATCTCTTGCTTTAGATTTAACTTCATCATCAGGAATGTTAATAATAGAATTAGATATATTTTCTATTGTTAAATCAATAGAATTGATTAGTAAAATTTTTTCTGTTTCTGTTATCATAATTATATTATTTCAGTAAATCCTACACCTATTACATCATCAATAGCAGTTTTAAACCATCCACAAACTAAATCCCTAGATCCTGAATCTTCATTTAAAGCGGTCCACTCTCCATCGGTACAAGATTTAGTTAACCTCATTTGTTTAAACTCCTGACAACCTCCAATAAGACTAATATTACTTTCCATTGCATCATCATTTACATACAACTTGATAGGAAACATTATTTGTTTAGAATCCTCTATAACAATAGGGTTACATTCTACAATGCTATCGGATTCTATAATTCCTAAATCTAATCTATTCAACTGTTTTGATACTTTTATCTTCATAATTTTATTTTTTTGTAAATATAATAATTTTTTTTATGCAACTCCTAAAGTTGTTACTGTACCACTTGAACCAATATATTTTAATGCTCCACTTTCAACATAAATAGTGCCTCCTCCTGTTGGAGTGCTTGGTGCTGACTGGTTGCTTAAAAATTGCCTACCATTTACATCAAGTATTTCATTTGGGGTTGTTGTACCTATTCCAACATTGCCACCATTAAAAAGAGCAGCGTAATTAATCTCTCCACCGCTAACGCTTAAATCTAAACCTATATTAATAGCGTCATTACCCCCTACGGTTGAATTTTCCCAAACACCAGTTGATATTATTTTTGCTCCATATTTGTATCTAGTAGGAGTACCCCAAGCAACCACTCTTGACACGTTATTTGTGACCTCAAACCCAACAGTATCAAAAGGAGGAGTGGCGTAATTCTCGTAAATATGATTTACTTTTAATTGTGTAAGACTGTCATTATCAACACCTATACCCGTAAATCCATGACCTCCAACAACTAAGCCAGTTATTGATCCAGTTGCAGCCCAACCTGAAATAACTTTTAATACATTACTTGTTAATGACGGAGTACCTCCAGAAGTATTTGAACTTTCAAACAAGGCTATATTGCTATCTGTACAATCATCTATATTAGCTTTTGCATGAAGACATACCGCATTAGATTGACTATTAGCAGCATTTCCATTTATTAAAAATGTCGTTCGATTATCTTTAGCACCTGCAAAAGTTCCTAGAATTGCAGTCATATTTTCTTTAATAATCATTATTTGACTACTTGCAGAATCATTAATTTTCACAACATCAGAACCATCACCAGTTACATGTAGATTAGCCAATGGAGAAGATGTATTTACTCCTACCCTATTATTATTACTGACAAAAAAACCATCAGTATTAACAAACATTTCATTATTATTAGCTTTAAAAAATTCTCCTGATAAGTTGCTTAAAGATAATTCTCCCGAGGCATTAAGTTGATCAAATCCAAACCTACCACGCTCTACACTACCTACAAGCTGAATAATAAAAGCATAATCATCAGATTCATTATCCATCGTTACAATAACATCACCACCTAACCACTTAGTCCAGCTTCCATTTGATGTTAATGTTCTATTTTCATTTATATTACCATCAGAACCATAAATGTTATTTACACTAGAATTAACATAAGCCATAAATTCGCTAACTTTTACTTTTTGACTGGCATCATAACTTACCCCGCTATCTTCGGTATTGGAAAAATCCAATAAATCATCATCGTGTATTGTGGTTTTGGCTGGATAACCCGATATTTTATCTCCCATAATTTTATTTTTTAAAAATTTCTCTTAATATATTTATCTTTTTCATCTATGAACTTAACATTATAAATCTTTTTTGGATTGCCAAAAACTGCAGGCTTTTCAACTTCTTTTGTTTTTACAGAAATTCTACGCCAAACACTTTCTGCATAAATATTATAATCAGTAATTAGTATCTCATTTGCTAACAACTTATTATACACTAGTGAATTTGCAATCTCCCAATTTATCTGTTTAATAGACAAGCTCCATTCTCTCTCCATTCTATCCTGTATCTGCTTTCTTTTTCTTTGCTCAGTTACATAAATATCTGATTCATAAACTGGAGTAGGATTTCCAAAAACTCCAGGCAGTCTAAAACTACCCCTCCATTCTAACCCTGTAAAATCAAATTGACTTCCTATAATATTACCATTTTGAACAGTCTCTATACGAACCGAACCACTTGCTAAAATATCATTAAAAAAACATAACTTAAATATTCTACTTTCGTATTCAGTAACACTCCCTATTATATCTAATTGGGCTTTTACTTGATACTCTCCAAATCCATGAGCAGCCTGTACGAGTTGCCAATCTAATAAATACCCTACATAAAGTTGTTGTTCAGCAGAACCACTAGGAAATCCATTAAAGAACTCTCCTAGCGTATTATTGTTTAAATCTGCTACCTTAATATCATCTTTGTATAATTCAATATCTACCGTATCTACTGCAACAAATCTTTTAAATAAAAAATCATTCTTATCATTTTTCCAAAAATCAGTACTACTGGGATCTGTAAATACTTTTTCAATGTAATCGCATGCAACAAAATCACAAATACAAAACTCTGGTATATTAGATGGATCAGGTTCTGAAATAGATGGACCTAATAACTTATAGGCGTTACCACTTCCAAATGTATAAGGACTTGTATTTAATAAATTCTCTATAATCATTCTATTACTTTTTGTATTGATGTTTCCGTATCTTTTAATACTGATGTTTCAGTTTCTTTACCATCTCCACTCACTAAAGTATCTCT
>JABSQI010000169.1 GCA_013215905.1 Legionellales bacterium
AGAATAATCAATAAATTTTACTATATAAAATATATAATTCAATTTCTGATCTACCTATTTATATGCCTGAAATTCCCTATCTATTAAAGATAGATTTTGATTTTCTAATATACCAAAAATCTAATTTTTAACCACTATTTTTACTAAGATAAAATTATTATAACATGATTGCAAGAATTTGTGAATTGGAGTAAATTAATCTCAAAATAAAATATATCTTTCAAAAATATATTTAAAATAAAATAACAAAATTTTATTCCGAACTTCATACAAAACCACTAATTATTGGATAAATATTATATTTATATATTCTGTAAAAGGTAAATATATATTTTGTATTTGGAAAGATACTAATTAAGATTTTTTGTGAAATAACTTTATTCTTTGTGGGCGAATATAAATAACTCCACCTGTTGAACACTGCCAATCAGCTTTTTCGATATTTAAAGCCGTAACATTAAAGCACCTGTCATAAAAATAATCTTCATAAGGTTTTGGCTTGATACCTGCACTTATAGAATAGGTTTTACAACTTAATGGTAAAGATAATTTAACCTCATATACACAGGTATCATTTTTGTTAAATTTAGGTAAATATACATTTTCAAAATTGGAATTTAATGGGCATATATCATTTCCAGCATCATCTCTAATTAAGATCCCTACACATGCACCGCTTGGAACGTTTTCATTTGCTAAAATCGATAATCTAATTTTAAAAATACTATAAGATGTTATTGTATTTGTCTCATTTTCATTCTCGTCAATAATCTTTACTGAAGTAAATTTTAACTTATGATCTCCAGAACGATGTACTATGAATTTATCAAAATTTGCATCGACGTGGAATAATTTTTCAGATGTTATATTTATTCTACTAGGTTCATTCTTAATATTCTCCCTAGCTGGTAATACAACTTCTTTTTGTGCTGAACCTGCATTTTGGTATAAATTACACACATCCTCTGCTTCTCCAAAAGCAATTTGTTCCCCATTATCTAGGTATAAAGCTTTATTGCACAAAGATTTAATGTCATTAATGCTATGAGATACAAAAAAAAGAGTTAATCCCGTATTAAGTAATTCTCTAAGTTTATTAATACATTTTTGTTTAAAAAACATATCTCCAACAGATAATACTTCATCAATAATTAATATTTCTGGTTTGGTAGCTATTGCAACTGAAAAAGCTAATCTAGATTTCATCCCAGAACTATATGTTTTAATTTTTTGAGTAAGAAATTCACCAATATCTGCAAAAGAAATTATATCATCTATTTTCTTATCTATTTCTTCTTTAGAAAAACCTAATATCGAGGAATAAAAATATATGTTTTCAAGCCCTGTAAATTCTGGATTAAATCCTGATCCTAACTCTATGAGAGCTGAGGTCTTACCATTAAGCATTACATCGCCACTTGATGGATGCAATATACCTGCAACAATTTTTAAAAGAGTTGATTTCCCACTACCATTTTTACCAATTACACCTAAAGTATCACCATTTTTAAGTGAAAAGCTGACATTTTTTAAGGCATAAAAATCCTTATGTAGTTTTTTATTAGTAAAAGATAAAGCTTCTTTTAATCTGTCTTTAGGACTATTGTATAACTTATAAATCTTACTAACATTTGAAACTTCTATTGCGTTTCTTATCATCTATACTACCTCTGCAAAATGAGGTCGAAGTCTTCTAAAAACAGCTATCCCAATAATGCAAATAACTAGTGTGAAACTCCAATAATATATAGCCTGCCATAAGTTAATTGCAATACTATTTTCATATAACAGACTATCTCTATATCCCGATATAATATATCCTAGTGGGTTAAGGTGTACTAACCAATGGAATTTTGTTGGTAATTTAGATATATCCCAAATAATAGGTGTTAGCCAAAAACCAAATTGGGTTATGATTTTTATGATATTTGCTGTATCAGGTATAAAAAGACCTATGGATGATAATATTAATATGGTACCAAATAGTAGTAGATTCATCGCAAAAAAATAATATACTAATTGAAAAGAATATATAGTGATAGGTTTACCATTTAATACCACAACTAAAATAGCAATACTAATAAGTATTACATGAGAAATACTATGGCTAATAATTTTAACTATTGGAAGGATGCTGATTCTTATACTGGCATTCTTTATTAGGTATCCGTGCTGTTTAATTGTACTTGATGCACTGTTTAGTAATTCAGAGAAAAACATCCATGGGATCATTCCTGTAAGGAGATATGATACAAATGGCACATTACCTCTAAAACTAGCACGGATCCCAAATGTAAATACTGCATAAATCACACATATATAAATTAAAGGCTGTAGGAATACCCAAACGACACCAAAATATGTTCCAGCATACATCTTCTTAAAATCCCTATTTACTATGACTTTAAGTAAGTATTTCTTTTGATATATTTCTCTCCAAAAACTTGTTATTTCACTTTTTAAGTTCATTATTTAATTTAACTTCAACAAAATCTGTAATCTTTTCTGGTATATTATAATACCCCTCTCTATGACGGAATGTCTATATTCTTTAGCTTGGTTTCTATATTAACTATGGGATAATATCACAACATATTAGTCAAATTTACTAACTATTATCTATTGAACCCCCCCCTATACGAAAAAATTAACTATGTTCACAAAACAAGATTTAGAATATTTCTTAATATGTCTGAAAATATTGACCTAAGATTAAAGCTCAAATTTTAATCAGCAATATCCTGACTAGAGCAGTTATTTTAAATAATAAATTCAATTAAAAATACCAAATCTAATCACTAAATACTGATTATAGAATAAGTAAAGACCATAAAAATTTGAATAATCTCTAGATAATCAGTGACTAAGTCCTGTGATTTTATTTCTCTTATAGATCGTTAGAAATATCTTTAACCCATTATTTCTAATTTTCACTAAATTTTAGTCAAATATATTTACCTTATTAATTATATTCTACATAAATGGTGCTAGTATTTTATTGTATTTTTATGGATATTAAAATACAATGGATTTCTCTATAGACAAGTCAATTTATATAAATAATTAATTTATAATTCTTAGAATATCTAGAAGAGAGCAAAAAATTATCTAAAGGGTTTTTGAAAAATACAATGATAATAATTAAGGTTTCTAAGTGAATAAAGATAGCCATAGCATTCTAGAAATTGTCAGCAAGATACGCGGTAATCTTGAACTTCTAAATTGCACACTAAATTTAAAATTTGATACTGTTTTAGATATTGGATTAGGTGATGGCTTAGCTAGTTTGTTTTTTGCTGCTGAAAATAAAAAAGTTGTTCCAATCGGAATAAATATTGATAAATATAATTACCCAAAAGACTTATTTAAAGTTTTAAATATCAATATTATTGAGACAAGTTTTAGTGAGTACCAAACAAATAATAAATATAATGCTATATGGGCATCTCATATATTGGAGCATGTACAAAATGTTGGAGAATTCTTAGAAAAGTGCAGAAATTTACTAACCGATGATGGGTGGTTATTTGTCCTAGTTCCTCCTTATAAAAATACAGTAGTTGGAGGACATGTAACTACAGGTTGGAATATCGGCCAATTATTGTATAATTTATTATTAACTGGGTATAATATAAAAACTGGTCACTTTATTCAATACGGCTATAATATTTGCGGATTTGTACAAAAATCTACTGAGAAACTTCCCGCTCTTATGATGGATAAAGGTGATATATAAGCTACTAGCCATTTATGGCCAATCAAAGTTAGTCAAGAGTTTAACGGAGATATAGAGAAAATAAATTGGTTTGAAAACTTTGATAAAGAAAATAATGAAATACTTTTAAATAGAATTAATAGTAAAATTAGTAAAATTGTAAACAAAAATCCGGCTGCTTTATCCACTGAGGAACAATAATGGAATCTGATATTTTTGATAAAAATGTAGTAAATAAAATACTTATAGAGCTTAAGCCTGAAGTATTGAAAGAAAAACAAGAACTCCAAAAAAATTATGATCCTAATGCGATATGGCATAAAAGCAATCAGCAAAAGAGAAAGATAATCCAAAATAAAAAACACAAACCTACGCTGTTTCAAAAATATGAGAAATCATATTTCAGAAAAATTATATTAATTCCATTAAGAAAAGTTCCTTTTATTGGCTCTTGTTTATTATGGCTTAAAAAATATATATTGAAATGGTAATACATAATTGTATGTCTACTAACACCTATAGAGTAAATCAATTATTTCATAATTTTATTGGGGATCATAATGTTATCATTTGTTTTGAAGAAAAAGAAATGTTAACCAGAAATGAAAAAGTTATTAATTTATCAATAAATCCTATAAGATTTGCAGACGACATATTTTTTAATTTTGAAACTAACTGCAGATCCATCAATAATAATTTGAAAAAATATGAAGTAAATTATGACATTTTTTTTTCTTATGCAGACTTTATTAAAGCAACATTTGCGAAAAACACACTTAATAGCAAAATTAAGAATGATTCTTTACTGATAATTGGACAAACAGAAAAAGACAAAGTTGTCTTTGATGGAAAAAACTATCTAACCCTG
>JABSQI010000017.1 GCA_013215905.1 Legionellales bacterium
TGGTATATAAATTTTTATAGGTATCAGTTGTCGCTAAAACCACAGTTGCGATCCTCTGACCATTAATAGTTTTTATTAATTGGGGAGTATCAGCTATCTCACCGCCAAGAGTAATCGTATTAGTATATTTTTGTATTACATCAGCCATCGGAAAATCCTTTTCAATAATAGTTAAAAATAATTTCGAGCTGCAAATTAAGCGTGCAACAGACTCAAAATTAGAAAAGCTATTAAAGATTTCCCGTAATTTTTGATTGAAATAGAAATAAATTTTCGATAAGCTATTTTTAGCATTAATGACTCCTAGCTGAGTTATTAGTGTTAACTTTAGGAGATAGTTAGTCGCTATCTTTCTAAAGTGGCGGTCGCCACCTCGGTGACCGTTATTTTTCAGTCTATAAGCATCATAAAAAGCTGTCAACAAAATATTAATTTTTTCAAAAAAATAATTAAATCTTGCTTTGCTCCAGATCAAACACTCTAATTTAAGAGCATAACGATCTTTTACGATCCGCTTTGACTCTGCTATACATGGCTCAAACACAACTCTCATAATAAAGCTTCCTCATGAATAACGACTCCAATAACAATATTTTTCTGCAAATATTTTTTATTTCTACAAAATTTCTTAATTGTTGATGTTGCTTGTTATTCATTTTTTTCTCCTCAACATTAAATTTCAGCATAAAAAATGCTGGCTAATTGCTATCAATCTTGGCTTTGGAATTTGTTTGATGGATGTATGTGATATGTATTCTATACTACCGTGTGGAACAAAATTTCCATATAAAGATTTCAATCGCCCACATCCTACAATGCTTGCACACCCATTGCAAGCAAATTTACGGCAAAAAATACCTAATTTCGACAAGCTAGAAATATATTTGAACATCAAGCACTTAATAAGAACTTTTTGATGTTTTTGTAACACAATCAACCTTCCCTCTCTTAATAATATGATATTTTTCATCAAACATTGTGATTTCAGGATGGTATTTTCCTCCTACAAGAGTTGTCCCAAAATATTTTAATAGCTTATTTCTAAGCGTGCCTTTGGCAACCCCAAGAAAGTCTGCAGCTTTTGTTTGATTCCCATTCGCATGAGTCATACTCGTCTCATAAACAATGCACTCAACAAAATCTAATAACTCTCCTTCTGCTATAATTTCATCCTCAATTATCGCTAACAATGCATTGACTATTTGCGCTCTTGCGTGCTTAATTTGCTTAATCATTTCTAACTCCTCTGTTTTTTAATAATGAGATATATTCGACAATTTCCAAATGATTGTGTTTGTAGGCAATCCATAACACAGACTCCCCTTTTTTATTTTTGTCACGTAAACATTCTGGATTTTTCTCACAAATAAATTTTAAAACATCTAATCTCCCATGCTCGGCAGCATACATTGCAGGAGTCGTATCTTCATAATTCTTGTTTTTTAGACTTTCTGGATATTTTTCATAAACAAATTTTAAAATATCTAAATTCCCTGTTCCTGCTGCTACCATTGATATTGTGACCCCTGTATTTGTTTGATCTTTAATACAATCTTGATTTTTCCCATAGATAAATTTCAGTATATCTAGGTTGCCACGCAAAGCAGCATGCAGCGCAAGTGTCGCACCATAATCATTTCTATCTCGCAAACATTCTGGGTATTTCTCATAGATAAACTTAATCACATCTAACTTGCCGTATACAGCAGCATAAATTGCAGGAGTTGCGCCGTGATAATCCCTGTCACGCAAACACTCTGGGGTTTTATCATGGATAAATTTTAAAACATCTAATTTACCCTGCTGGGCAGCATAGATTGCTAAGGTTTCACCGTTGTTGGTTTTATCATCATTTCCTTCAAAGATAATAAAAAAGCCAGCAGACACATTAACTACAAACACCGCCAGGGTTAAAAAAACCATCCTTCTAACAATAAGAGAATTTCTAAATTTAAAATTTGGTTGTCTAAGCTGATTAATCATATTGCACCTATATCATCATTATTTTTGATGGATAGTTCCTGCTCTTGCTCAACCCGTGCCAACATCTTTCTAAACGTCCCCCTAGAAACATTAAGACTTGTGGCAGCCTTAGTTTGATTGCCATAATGTCTTCTAATCTCAGCATCAACCAGACAGCCACAAACTAAATCAACACATTGACGCATAGAAAAATTATGACCTCTAAAAAACTGTAGAATTTCAGCAAGCTCAGATTTGGCTTGCTCTATATTTTGATTTGTATTTCGCATCTTATCTCCAAATTTTTAAAAACAATGACTTAAGGCAGATAAGAGAAATTTGCTTATTTACACACAGAGCTAACTTTGTTAGTCTGATTATCAAGATTGTTATACTAATCTTATCTCGATACTAGAGTGCCAGCTCTAGTATCGTTACCTCACCAAACCCCTTAAAAACCAGATTAAAACCGCTTTTTGGGGAGTACGAATACTGTATCAGACGACTTTTTCTTGCACAATAGGCTAAAAACAACTTTTTTAAAAAGTTGTGTTTTGAAAGAATTTGATTAATTTTCATAAGGTTAAAAGCCTTCTGGGAACACCCAGAACTATCTCTGGGAATACCCTATAATTAATCTGGGAATCCCAAATTAATTACAAATTTTCTAAGACACTGATTTATGAAAATCGCTAAAACTGATTTCACCCCAACAGAAATAAAAATTCTGAGTGCTTTTGCCAAAAAAATAACTACATATAAAGCTATATCTACGACATGGCGAGCTAATGAAAAGACTATTAGAAACCATATTGACAATATCAAAAAGAAAATAAAAGTGAACGATAAAGAAGATATTATAAATTTCTTGTCTAAATGCTCTGATAGCGAAATCACATATCTGAATAACTGCTTTGATCAAAAATTTCTTTTCACCCAATTTTCATATGTCGCAAAAGAAATAACCAAAACAATATCTCCCTTAAAGCCAACATGTATATGCTCTATCTTGTTGATAGAAAAAAAGTCAAAGCTAGGTTGTATCGAGAAAGCAATTAAATTGCTAGGATTTAATTGGCATGAATCGAAAACATCTAAACGTCACCCAAAAACCAAAAAAAAGACTAACACTAATGATATATGTTTGTATGTGTCTGACACCCCAAATGAACTTAAAGCTCTTAATGCAAAAAATGACATATTAATCTGCCTTGGAGAGAAACAACAAGACTTTGATAATGTATTGTTTTTTGACAAAAACAATATGAAGGAATTCTATCACCATCTTATTAAATACCTCATTGGCAGATACCCCAAAGTCAACCAACTGAATCAAGAATCAGATCTCTTGCATATAATCGATGATTATGGGAATAGCTCAATTACCAAAGAAATCCTAGAGTTTCAAAAACAAGAATCTCCTCAACCCAAAAACCCTAATAGTTCATGGAAAAATATTATCATTGCAAGCATTATCGGTATATCCGCAATTCTTGCAATATATATTGGATTCTTTTTAGAAAAACAACCAACAACAGAAATCAGCAGGGAAATTCTTGTATATAACCTTCCCCAAAAAAATAAAATTTTTACTGGTCGTGAAGACATCATCAAACAAATCAAAGAAAATCTAAATACAACTAATATTGATATGGCAATTCAAGTCATAGCTGGAGATGGAGGAGTTGGGAAATCAGAGCTTCTAACAGAATATACCTACCGTGCCTTAGAAACTAATCAATACCAAGCTATCCTATGGATTAACGCTCACACCAAAGATAGTCTATATAATTCATATAATGATATAGCAAATAAACTTGGTATTGATACAACCACCAAGAACCAAGAGGTTATTAAAAGATTAGTTCATCAATCTCTACACACAAAACATAACGTCAATAGTATCTTAATAGTTTTAGACAATGCACCCAACGAACAATCTGTACAGCAATATATTGATAATCTACATCAACAATGGTCATTTGATACTAATATAGATATCCTAATTAGTACAAGACACAAAGATTGGAATGCAAACACCTTTATACTAGACATATTCAGCCCCGTTGAAGCAAACCAATTTGTTAAAAAACAACTACCTGATGAAACAAATGAAGATATCACCAAATTAATAACACTAGTTAAACATTATCCCCTAGCATTAAGGCAAGCTGTAGCGTATATCAAACAAAACACTAATATTAATGATTATATTAATCTGTACAATACAAAACCTCAAAAAGAAGACAATCAACCCATACAACAAACATTAGACATCTCTCTTGCTAATATAGGAGATGAGGCAAAAGAAATACTATTTATATCAGCCTATTTGAAATCCATCAATATCAATACAAAATATTTTGATTACCTTCCAATAAACAGGAAGCTAATAGCCATCGACCAACTAGCAAAATATTCCTTAATAACTGCAAACAAAAACAAACAATATTTTAAAATCCATGAGTTTTTGCAAGAAATACTCAGAAATAAATCTAAAGACAATATTTGGCTTAATAAAGCTATTAATCTTGCTAAACAGTTTTTTGCAAAATTTGATAAAAGCAAACCAAATACTTGGAGCAAAGCCAAATCTTTCTTAGCTCATATCAATGTATTAGCCAAATACGCACCACCAGATATAACAACTGCAACCCTATTGGACAACTATGCAATCGTAGCTAGATATTTCGGTCAATATGATTTAGCCTATGAGCTACTAACCCAATCTCAAAAAATCCAAGAAAGCCTCTACAAAAATAAAGAGGATATTAAACTAGTAGATATATTAAAACATTTAGCGCAACTAGAGATAAAACTTGGTAATTACCAAAAAGCCAATGCTTTATACAAGAAAATCCTAAGAATCAAACAAGCTCACTATAAAGATAACAACAATATTAACTTAGCTGCTACTATTAACGGTCTTGCTAGGACAGAATCCTCGCTAGGAAACTATATTAAATCTAAATCCCTATACCTACAAGCCCTAGATATCCAAACCAACCACTACAAAGGAGAAAATAACATAGATATAGCTAACACTCTATCAGGTCTTGGAGCAATGGAGCTTAAGCTTGGCTCTTTAGAAGAATCAAAAAAACTATTCCAGCAGGCTCTTGCAATCAAGCAAAAAATTATCAACGATTCAAACAACCCTAACCTGTATGGGGTTATGTCTAGCGCAGGAATTGTAGAGTTTTATATGGGTAACCATGCAATAGCTAGAGCACTTCTTATAGAAGCACTAGATATATTAAAGCACAACAATCCTGATAATTTTATAGCAACAGTTCGACCATATCAAAACCTAGCAGTTCTTGAATGGAGTCTCGGCAATTTCACTAAAGCAAAACAACTATTTTTAAAAACCCTAAAAATTAACCAAGACCACTATAACAATCCATCCCATATATCAACTGGAATAATCTACCAAGGGCTAGGATTAGTAGAATTTAGCATGGGCAATTACCTTGAAGCGATAAAATGGTTAGAAAAAGACTTAACTATTAGAGAGTTTTATTATAAATCCCATAATCATTTATCGCTTGGCAGCCCTTTATATACCTTAGCTCTATCACATGAGCAACTAGCAAACTATAAAATAGCTTTATCTAAAATAGAAAAGACGTATAGCATTTTATATCCTCACTTTAAAGACCGCTTGCCACAAGCAATGTCACAGGATTATACACCAGCCATTGCGTGGCCAACCATAATTACAAAAAACAAAAAAGAAGCTATTAAATACTATCAACAAGCCCTGCAATTTGCTAAAAAAATATTTGGAGAAAATAATCATTTTGTAGCAAGATATCACTATCTATTAGCTCAAGCCTATGAAATCAACAACAATACCAAGCAAGCTTTAATCCAATACCAAAAAGCTTTAACTTTAGCAAAACAGGTAGAAGATACTATAACCAATAAAGATATTCTCAAAAAATTTCAACAAAACATTAACCTTGTGCAAGCTAAATTATCAGATTAGACTCAAGTGTTTTAACTATATATAAAGCCTAATTTTTCTATAACAAAATTATCTATTACGTTTTTAAACCTATCATCTAAAGCCCCTATAAATTTTGTAGTTAAAAATCTATTATCCAAATGCCCTGCTCGTGCAATTATTAACGACACTATTTTGAATAATCTCACATCACAAACATTTGCAGCTACAGCATCATTGAACACAAAAAAATAGCATGCGGTTTTATTATTATCAATACTACTTGTATTTATTATATCAATTAGGGTTATATTATTTTGCCTTAGAAAATCACTAGAATCGATGAGCTTGAAATCAAAAAAATCGTGATGATTCCCACGCTGTTGTATGATATATTTTTTAGAGTTGACTATATTTATATTTTCAAGTAGAAAATTATTAATTTCTGGCTTTTTTAAAAACTCACATAATTTCTTAAAGCTATCATAGCTTTTAGGATGATTAGCATTAATATCTTTATTAGATAGCAATTCAAATAAATCTTTTTCAACAATGGATATTGGCATGAATGCTAGCTTTTTTACTAAAGTGTCACTTTTAGAATGAAAAAAATATAATCCAGTTAATATATTTTTATATTCTTCAAAATACCTTCCCATATCTCTGTGTTTAAAATTGCTATTCTTCCATTCAATATATAAATGGTGCATTACAAGCAAATGATGCTTGTCTATAGAATATAGTCTTAATGTTGTATTTTTATTACTTACAGATATTTGATTAAACCACTCTACGGCATCTTTTATTTTTAATGGTTTTGTAGAAAAATCTATATCCATTTCAAATGGATGAGTATAACGCAATGCCAATTGTCCTTCTAAATATTCGACGATTTTTGGATTCTGGCAAAATACATTTAAAATCCTTAATAGCTTTCCAATAACCAATGTTTTCCTAGATATATTATTTGACTTAAGTATATCGGTAGTAGCAAACCCTCTATTAGTAACTCTTATTATATACTCCATATCAAAGCAAAGATTTTCCAACTTATATTTTATTTCAATAATTTTAAGCAATTTCTTTGCAATTCTTGTATGAAGTGCCAGATGCCATATTAAATTGCTTTCTTTTTCATAGCCAAAATCAGTATCTTTTTCTTGTCCTCTAAACAAAGAGAGTATTTTAGCTGCAAATTTTAAGTGATTGTTTAAATTATTGTGATTATCAGCAATTATTTTATTTAAACCATCATTAAAATCTCTAGTTTTCCCTTTCAGGAAACTCTCTCTTAATTGAATATATTTTTTTGAGAAACACGCTGGATATTCATGATAAAGAAAATCAAACATATCATCTTGTATAATTGAGGATAGAATTTTATGTTTTTTTTGTCTCGAATCAGCGATAGAATTAGTTTTCAACAACACACCCCTTGTTGACAGATTATTTTTAATCAAAAATCAGATGACGCATCAAACAAATTAACAACCTTGGACTTCTTCTGATTAAGGTATTTAACCAACTCTGTAGAAAGCCCCATCATCTCCAAAAATATCATTAGCTTTACCATATGCCCATGTTTGTTTGAGTGCTTCTCCTGTACTTTTTGATATAATGCCTCAAACAACTCATCAGAAGAAATCGGGTAAACATTCGTTGTAGAATGTTCTTTTGGATAATTCTCTCTAGTAGATATATGTGTATCAACATTTGGATCACAGCATACAATGCTTCTACAATCATCACAAAAAACACTATACCACCATTTAGAATGCTCCTGCTTTGGTGAGACATAATAATTTATTTCTTCTGGTTTTTCTAACTCGTTTGGCTTAAATTTTACTTTGAATGCTGATGCTCCGCTTTCCTTTTTTTCTCTTAATGCCCTATTAAAAACATCTTTTTTAAAATCTTCATGCCTTTCATCTGTACACTGAGATAACAAGATTGCAATAAAAGAGAGAGACGAAGTATTATTTTTCTTTAGCATTCTTTCTAAGATTGGATATAGATATTCAGCTATATCATCTTTGCTGTTGACTATTAATAAAGCTATAACTCCAGAAAAAATCATTAATTTAGACTCTAGCATTTTATTTACTGTTTGCTGAATCTTCATAAATACCGGAGAATTTTTTTCAATATCACGCTTATACCCAACAAACGAAAAATAATGATAATACAACTGCAATATTGAAAATTCTTCAGGAAACTCTCTTGTATACATATACTCTAAGAAATAATCAAAATCATAGTTTCCTAGTATTTCTTTCCTATCTACAGTCCAATCATTATCAGATGCATTAGTATGCATATTATTTGATAACTCGCATATCTCCTCTATTGATAGACTGTTAAGCCTTGGAATTGTAGTCTTTGGCTTAAAATTTCTAATAAAGGATAGAGTTCTTTCTTCCAAATGATAATTAATATCAGAAAATTGTATTATTTCTATAACATCATAGACATTGTCTAGATATAAGTTCTTAGAATTATCATCTAAAATTGTATTTGCAAAAAATTCTAAATATTTAAACATTTTTGAATATTCTTTATTTTCTTTTTGATATTTTTGCAAAAGCATGTTTAACAAGGTTTTTAGCGAATTAGATTCATTGTTCATCTTATGCTCAGGATGAACATCTATATAAATTTTAAGTAGAAATAATATTATTGAAAAAACAGGCAAAGTCTTAAAAACATAATGGTTGAATATTATCCCTCCCAATAAATCCATTTTCATATTACTATTTCTAATTTCGTATAAATAATGACGTGAGAAATATATTAATGAAATAATTTCATCCATTACGACTTCTTTAATTCCCAAGGCATGAAAATACGTTATATTGTCATAATAAACCTTTCTATATGGAGCGTGTTTCTTCTCTTTCTCCTTTGTATATCTCGAATAATATTGCTCTTCTCTTCCTGGCTCTATCTCTTTAATCCTTGGCGTAAGCTCTTCTACTTTCAATGTAGAACGTAGGTAGTTATCAAAATGTCCTGCTATCAGATGCAAGTTTATATAGTCATCTAAAAATTGGTTTTGTTTTAACAGTAAAAGATATTTCTTGGCACTTTCACAATCTATAGCTTGTTCATGGTAACTGTAATTTTCTGAAATTTCATCAAGAGCTAAGTCAATAATACAATTTAAAAATTCAGGCATATCTGTTTTAAAAAGTTTTTTGCTTTTCAAGTATGCTTCATCTGCTGCATTGCTGTTTTTGCGCAATGGTTCATACTGTTGGGGAGAAGACAATCTAGCAGCAGAAAATATATTCCATGTGTAATGAATGGCTTCTTTTAGCAACACAGAAGGCAACGGTTTTTTCAAATCGTTACAATCTTTTCTTAGATGCTTAAAACTACTAATGAAATTATTTATCTGTTCTAAGTTTTCATCAAAATCAAAATATTCAATGATTCCAAAAAAGTTCTTCCTTGAAAGCGAGCAAACACCTATTTTATCAATCAAGTCTAATTTTGTTATTACCTTATACATAAGGTAAAGTATAGTCATAATGACTATATAAATGGACTTTAATTTCTCCTATTAGGTTAATTTAACAACATTAATAGTTTTTATTACGGCAACCTTATTGAGGATTCAAAAAACCTGCATATAATACATGCAATAACAATTTTTAAAAAGGAAAGTTATGAAAAAATATATTTCAAATCTAGCAATAGCCCTATCATTATTTAGTGTAGTATTAACTGCTCAAGGCGATATTGATTTTTTTACATTCAAAGATGTATGTGTATTATTCATGGGAACTAAAACAAAAGCATCAACCCCTGTTGCTATCGCTTACCAACAAAATAATTATAATTCATCCAATATAGATAATGCCTCAAAATTAATAATTATGCGTTTAGTAAATTCCATTTCTATGAGTGATGCTCTAATAGAGCTAAATAAAAATATAACCACTAATAAATATGGTTCAAACGCAGATGTTGAAGCTATTAAATATTTTATATCAAATGGTCAGCAAGGAAAAGCAAACAGCACTGCAGGGGTTAATTATAATATAATGATAGCCAAATCTAGCCATAATAGCACTCAGTGCAGAGGCACAACTGAAATGCTCAAAGAACATTATTCTGGGTTTGCGACAAAGTTAGCTAATGACAGTGAAATGAAGGACTTCATGAATGAGTTTGAAGAATCAAACAAAAAAGATAAATCTTGTAATTGCTGCAACTGTATAATTTTATAGGTTAATTCTAAGGGGTAAATCTTTGCGGTGGCATCTCATTGCTAGGATTTACCTTTGGAGAGTCAAGCTTTTGCTGTAATTCTAAGATTTTATCAGACTTACTTTGTGCGTTATTTAAATGTTTTTTTAGTTCCTTCATTTTATCCATTATTCCAGAAGATTTGCTTTTAATAGCCGTCTTATGTTGATTGATTTTCTCTAACAGTACATCCCTACCTCCATACTCCATTGTTTCTAGTCTATCTAGTACCATATTCATAAATTTTTCTTGTGCCTTGCTATCACCTTTATCTAAAACTTTTTTAGCAAAAACCACTAGCTTCTTTTCTTCTTTGCTATCCGCAATAACAGCTAAATAATCTACAACATCTTTTAATGTTAACTCTTCTTGTTCAGCCAAATTTTCTTGGAATTTTGATAATTCTGTCTCTAAAGAAGAAATACTTGAATTTAAAACATTTATCATTTTACAACAATCTTTAATATCATAATCTTTAATAGATTCTTGTACATCCTTCGTCATGCTTGCAAGATTTTTAAAGCTAATTGAGGGGCTAATACTTTGAAAAGCACTTTCTACATTAGGAACAGTGAAATCTCCTACATACCTTATAATATTTTCGTCATTGACTAATTCGGCAATTGCCCAACCATCTGCTGCTTTTACATTCGCCTGCAAATTGTCTAACTCTAGTAAATTATCAGATAGTGAGTTAATTATAGGCTTTATAAAATCGTCGAATATTTTGTTAATTTCATTTTTCAAAATTTCTATTTCTTGCAAGATTTTTAATACTTCAGGATCTTTCTTTTGCAGATTCTGCGCAAAACTTTGGATAGATTTTTTGTTATATCCTAAATAGGCATTTTTTTTGCTCTTTTTCAAAAGATTTGTTAAAAAATTATCAAAGTTTTTCTCTTGGCTGAGTTTTTGAAATAATTGTTCCATTGTGGCTTTTAGAATATTCAGTACTATTATTTTTTTCCCCAATGTAGGTATCGGAGAATTTAAAAGATCTCTTATATCTTCTGGAGTTAGACGTTTTTTTGGCATGCCCTATGTCCTTATAAAAGCTCTTTAAATACAACCTCTAGATATTTAATAGTATAACATATATGCTCCCAATTTCCGCAGCATCATCTTTAGATGAAGCTCTACATTGTATATTTAGCCTTATTGAATTTCAGCAATTAACATAATACAAACAACCATATAAATAACTACAATCTGTATATACCCATCAAATCCTTAATTTTGTTAGTTTAATGAAACATGTTGCTACAAAAATAGATTATATTGACAAATTAAAACCCAACTCTTTTTATAAATCTACAGATTATACATCTATTAATAAGTTTGATTTTAAAAGCTAGCTATCCTATATAAAACAACTTATAGAAAACACAGAAGAAGCTCAAAATGAAGATAAGTATTTACCGCAATGAAAAATAGATTAAACTGGCAACATCTGGAAGCAATACTTAAAAACTCTATTATTACAAGAGAAATATCTGGACAAGTTCTAAGAGCAGAAATATTAACTAGCATCGCTAAAATTTTATTCCTCAAATTAATGTTAGTTAATAAAGGTACTTTAGAAACATGGGAACATAAATCTAATCAGTTCCGCAGTAAAATTAATAGTCTCCCAGAAAGCAAGAAAACTAAACACAAAATACAAGTTATCGCAGAATTGATAGAAGAACTCGAAAATTACCAAAAAACAAACAATGACTTGCAAAACTTCGATATATATTCAAACAAACTAGACACTTGCTTGAAAAAAATAACTGCTTTATCCAACAAGCTCAATTGTGCATCTATAGAATATATACAATTAGCAAACAAAATAGTTAGAGCATTAATGGACAATGATGTTTTTTCTCAAATAATATCTGATGCTGAAAATAAATACTCAAAAATAATTAAAACTACATCAGGACTGAACTATCTTGCTGTCCCACAAATAACTTATCAAGCCCACGACTTTCTCTCAAAAATACACCGAGAAATTAATATCCTCTCAAAAAAAGATATCGCAAAGTTAAAAAATGTATTTAAAGATAATAATGAATACTTTCATGAAATGCTGGCTTTCATTAAATCACCGCCTAGCACAAAGGAAAATCTTAGTTTTTATGATATTGTTGAAATTCTAAGCAACATGAATACTTTATCAGAATTTGCTGCAAAACTTGTAAATATCTCAAATATAATTTGGCAGGAACAGGATAAAGGCTATCAAGAAAAAATCATGCTGAAAATCACTCATATATTGCAAGAAAAAATAGGAATACAGCCAAATAACATATTAGACGTAATTAATAGAAAAAATTCATTAGTATATAATGAAATAAAAGAATTTAATAA
This sequence comes from Legionellales bacterium, assembly GCA_013215905.1. The sequence continues at coordinate 12,515 of JABSQI010000017.1, forward strand.
AAATTGCGACTTAATTAAACTTATTGAAGATTTAAAATCTTGCTTCTCTGTTATTAATATTGGGAATATTAATAATATAAATTTGCATTGACTTTAATTATTAAAACAATTCAGCATGACTCCCTGTTCTAATAAAAACAACTCCTTGTTTCACCTTCATATATATTAATAACCAGTCTGGCTCTATATGACATTCCATACAATCAGAATACTCCCCTTTTAACTTATGATTAAGGTATTTTGCAGGCAACTGCTTATTATTCAATACCATCTTAATCATGATTTTTAATTTCCGCATATCCTTGCCTTGCTTTTTAAGTTTTTCAACATCCTTTTTAAATCTTTTTTGATATTTTGGAGTTAGCACTAAATATCCAATTGTTTAAACATCTCTTCAGCATCTTTGCAAGAAACAATACCTTTCGATTGTCTAGCCTCTTCGATGGCATCTGCCGTTTTCTGGTTTGGAACAAGAAAATCTATCGGCAGCTCATGCGTTCTTTGCAATTTTTTATATAACATATTAATAGCTTGGGTAGGAGTAATTCCCATTTCTGATAAAATTTTCTCTGCCTGATCTTTAAGCTCAGGCTCTATTCTAGCTCTCACAAATGCAGATTTAGCCATATTAATCACCTCTAATTTAAATGTAGCTCAAATGAGACACGCAGTCAAGTAAATATTATATTTATACCTAAATAAAATCACGCAGCTTTATGTATGTTGTTGATATTATTCTGCAAATATTCCTTGATAATCCCCTGATCAGCCCCCTTCTCCACTAGTCCTTTAATATCATTATTAAATCCATCTAACATGTTATAAACTGCGTTCTCAGTAGTAGATTTAATTTCAATTTTCGATAGCTCTACTATCTTTTTAGCAACATCCAAAGCCTGTTCTGTATAGTTATTCTTAGTCTGCAAAAAATTATTAAAATCAATTTTATTAGTTCTCTGGGTTTCTTGTTTCTTAAGCTCTTGCCAACACTGTCCTTTATCACGTTTATGCTTCATTGCTTTAACCCCATATTCAGAATATTTACTAAACCCTATAGGCATATTATATTTATTATCAGCTATTATCTTCATAAATTTTGATACAGCATGCTGGAAGTTTGTTATCCCTTTTCGTTGTGACTTTTGCAGGATAGAAAACTTAACCCATTCTTCAAATTCAATAGGATTTGATATTTTAAGATTATGTTTCAATTTAATTTTGCTAATAGTGCCTCTTAGATATTGAATTTGCCTATGAGTTAGCTTGTTACCAATAACCTTCAAGCCAGAGTCATAAAAATTAATAGCACATGTATTATTATTATTTTTCTTTATATTTGTATTTTCTATTATGGAAAGTGGTTTTTTTGCTTGTTGTGATCGGCAAAAATGCTGGTTTACTGGCTTAAGTTTTACCAAGTTGCCGAAGCTATTAGAAATAGCAGGGGGCAGGGTTGTATTGTTTTTCTTAGCTAGAGTTGTATTTTGCGTGGTTATTTTAACTTGCTCCCAGTATTTTTCAAAGATTTTGATAATATCTGACGGGATATTAAAGTGTGTTTGTGATTTATTGTTCCACGAAAACAATCTTTTATTAATTAATCCTTTGTTGATTAATTTCTTTAAAATAGCATCAACAGTCCTAATGCTTGTATTACTCCAATTAGCTAATGTGTCTTTGTTAATACAACACCAGGTGTCGTTATCATGCTGAATGATTGAATTAGCAAATCTAAAGGAAATATGGCTAAACAGTAGGGCAGATCTAACAGAGCCTGCTTGTTTAACTAAATTTTCAAAGAGATTAAAATTAACAGAAGGGTACTCAGTTTTATCATCTATAGTGAATATAAGCTTTTTTACTCCATACCAAAGAACAGACTTTTTAGACATTAGTCCCTTAGAGATTAACAAATTAATTAACTTATCAGTTTTATCTACACTGAAGCCGAACCAGCCAGCAATTTGCCTACGTGTTAAAATAGCCCACGTTTTACCGTCTTTTGCGAAAGTAGATAGCTTTTGGTGATAAGCGATTCTACTTAATATCAAAGAGGCCTCAATATCATTAACTTTAGAGTTTAAACTAGTAAATTTTTCAAAGTTAAAAGGGCATATATTAGTATTATTAATCATGATAGCCCCTTATTCCTGCAATGTTCAGGAAATAGGAGTAGGGCGATAAAACCATAACATAACGATGTTCTACGTGGAACTTTTTTGCACTAGAATATTTCTTATCAGGGTTATATTCTAAGCCAATAGAGGCTCTTTTACGGTTAGAGGCTTTTTTTAACAACTCGGATAGGACAGGTGGCAAGTTGACATAAGCCTTACAAGGCAACCATGTGTCTTTTTTTCTGATGTTCTCAGTATTTTTTAAATGCCTTTCTATGTTAGATTTATCTTTATCAGCCAAATCAGATATAGAAATCTGGATACATAGATTCTTAGCATAAACTGAAGTATCGGCGATAATATAATTCGTAACTTCCCTATTGAAGTTACGATATTCTTTTACTTGCCAAAGACTCTGTAGTGTCCTTGATCTAAATTTGCTTCTAATGACGATATTTGTCATATTTAGCTCCTTTTTTTAAGACAAAAGTTGACTTAAAACTTATTAGGAGCTAACATAATTTTGTGAATTTATTTAGGTTATATCCTATATAAGAATTAAGAAGCCTCAAAGATTATTACAATTTTTGGGGCTTTTGTTTTTGTAAGAGGTTTTAAATTAAATCATTTTATATTACTCCTTGGATTAGTTTCCCAAGGGAAACTGCGTAACACATTGAAATATAACAAATAAAAGAATTTATCATTTAATAATTTCTCCTATCATATGAATAAAGAGATTTTTAATTTCTTTTTTCTCAGAGTCTGCTTTGGGCATTTTAAACTTCATGGAAATATTACCATTATTTTTTTTCAAAGAAATTTTAGACTTCTTTGAAGGGGTTTGGTAAATAAAACAATCTTCTTTGTTATTTAACCCCTTAGCTATAGATAAAAGCTCTTTGAGTAGTGATTTTTCAGATGGGAGCACATGGTTTTTTTTAATATTTTCCATATGCTTTCTGATTTTTGATAAGACATCTTTATTTTTTAATAACACTGATAACTCATACGCTGGCTTAATAGATATTGAAGGGATATTTTTTAGATAATTAAAAATAAAATCGTAATCAATTAGGTTTGTTGCTGTTAGCATTTTTGAAAGTGCTGATTTTTTTATTCCGAACGAGAGAGCCAAAGCATCTTGAGACTCGAAAACTCTAGAGTTAAGTAAGGTTTTATAGTTTATAGCTCTTTCAAAATCTGAGATATCGAAACGTTCTTTATTTTCAATATGCATAAATATAGAACATTCTTTATCATTAGCATCTGTGACCGTGATATCGATATTTCTTCCCAAATATTTACACGCAAACCACCTCCTAGCTCCTGCTATAATGTCATATTTTACAGATTTATCTCTAGTTCTACTTTCTCTTGCTAAAACAGGGATTTTTTGACCATTTAATTTAATTGAAGAAATCAAATCCGCACATTTTTTTTCAGTTAGCCATGATGAATCCCTGTCATGAAAATTCCAAGGCCTACATTCATCAGGCGATACAGAGTATACGATTTGTCGCTTTGTAGAAAAAATGGAGTTGTTTTTTTCACTAAGCTTAACTGTTGGCAGTTTCACCATTTTATTTGTTAATTTGTTATCAGATAAAATCTCATTTGTGTCGTCGAGCAATGCCTCGGTTATTCTTCTTCTGCTCATACAGCCTCCTTAAGTACTATTTCCCCAAGGTCGGAAAGAATTGCTTTTTTACTAGGCCAATTTTTCCAAATTTCTTTCTCTATATCAGAACATACTCTTTTTACAATTTCTAAAGCTCTTTTTTGTG
>JABSQI010000170.1 GCA_013215905.1 Legionellales bacterium
CATGAAGCTTATAAACTTAAAGAAAAAATGAAACTAGAAAAGATAATACAAGACAAAAAAGATCAGGAAGAACTTATAAAAGCTAAAGAAAAACAAGATAAATTAGATAAAATAAAAGCCAGAGAAGAAAGAGCAAAAAAAGATAAAGAAGAATCTTTATTAAAAGCTCAGATGCAACCTACCACTCAAAAACAAGAAAAGGAAAAACCTACAACACAAACACAGACTCATAATCAAGCAAATATTCCTAATCAAAATAAAATATGAATTACTATTATTGTTAAATTTTAATATTTCTAGATAAACTATAGACTAAACTGTGTATAAAATGTATCATGAGCAAAATTTGTTAGTTTAGATACTATGAATGTAGTAAGATTATTTGATAGAATTAGTAGTTTTAAAAAATAATGGGTTGATAGAGATGGTAGTTAAACAAAGGCTAGTCTTAATTGGAGGTTGTTTTTCAATGTTAATTGGATGTACCCCAACTGTTAAAGTTGAGCCTTCAGATAAACCAATTACTGTTAACTTAAACGTAAATGTTGAACATAAATTAAAAGTTCAGGTCGACAAAGACATAGAAAATGTTACAAAGAATAATCCTGATTTATTCTAAAGGAGACTAATGATGAAACTTGCTAAAATTTTTGCAATACTCTTAACAATGTTTATTACTAGTGTTCATGCTCTTTCTTTACAAGAGGCAAAAAGTAATGGTTTAGTCATTGAAAAACCTACAGGGTATCTAGAAGCTAAATCTTCTAAACCTGAAGTAATAAAGTTAGTAAAAGAAGTTAACACAGGAAGAAAAGCTGAATATATTAAAATAGCAAAAAAACGTAATCTTTCAGTTGAGGAAGTAGCAAAAATAGCTGCTGCTCAAATTAAAAAACGTGATCGAATGAAAAAGAACTAATAGTAATATAGGATAGATACGTGAAACAATCATCGCTTGCTGATTATGATTCAGAGATTTTCAGTGCTTTGGCTTTAGAAGAAAAGCGCCAAATAGATAATATTGAACTAATCGCATCAGAGAATTATACCAGTAAAAATGTTATGGCCCTGCAAGGTTCGATACTAACTAATAAGTATGCTGAAGGTTATCCTGGTAAAAGGTATTATGGTGGTTGTCAGTATGTGGATATTGTTGAGGAATTAGCAACTGAACGTTTAATTAGTTTATTTGGGGCGTCTTATGCTAATGTGCAACCACACTCTGGATCACAGGCAAATGAAGCTGTATATCAAGCCTTATTAGTCCCAGGAGATAAGGTTCTTGCTATGTCCTTGAATGATGGAGGGCATCTGTCGCACGGTAGCGCAGTTAACTTTTCAGGTAAAATATATTCTTTTGTTCATTATGGAGTTGATAGTGAAACAGGGATGATTGACTATGAACAAGTAGCTGATCTTGCTAGAAAACATAAACCCAAATTAATAGTTGCTGGTTTTTCAGCTTATTCTAGAATAGTTGATTGGCAGATATTTCGTGATATAGCTGATGATGTTGGAGCATATTTATTGGTTGATATGGCGCATATTGCAGGTTTAGTAGCGGCCGATTTGTATCCTAATCCTATTCCTATTGCAGATGTTGTAACCTCGACAACTCACAAAACCTTGCGAGGCCCTAGAGGAGGAATAATCCTAGCGCGTGAGAATCCAGAGATAAAGAAAAAATTGGCATCTGCTGTATTTCCTGGATTGCAGGGGGGACCATTGATGCATGTTATCGCTGCGAAGGCAGTAGCATTTAAAGAAGCTGCTTCAGAAGAATTTAGAAAATATCAAAAGCAAGTTTTAGAAAATGCCAAGACAATGTCTGAGTCTTTTGCTGCAAATAATTACAATGTTATATCTGGGGGAACTGATAATCATATGTTTTTATTAGACTTGCGTTCACATGGGATAACAGGTAAACAAGCTGAAGTTGTTTTAGATGAGGTGAATATTACTGTTAATAAAAATTCTGTTCCGAATGAGACAGAATCTCCATTTATAACTAGTGGTATTAGAATAGGAACTCCTGCTATTACAACGCGTGGATTTAAAAAAGCAGAATGTCAAAAAGTTGCAGCACTAGTGGATGATAGGTTATCTAATTTGAAACAAACAGGTTCGGTTGACAGTATTAAGGAAAGTGTCCGAGAATTATGTCAGAAATTTCCTGTTTATAGGTAATAATATGAATTGTCCATTTTGTAGTAAAGATGATACAAAAGTCGTTGACTCTAGATTAATGGGAGATGGTAGACAAGTTCGTAGAAGGAGAGAATGTCAAAGGTGTAAAGAGAGATTTACAACCTACGAATCGGCAGAACTTATTTTACCAGTAATTATTAAAAGAGATGGTAGAAGAGAGCCATTTAACGAGCAAAATTTACGAACAGGAATTCTTCGTGCTTTAGAAAAAAGGCCTGTTAGCATTGAAAATGTGGAAAGAGCTATTGGTAGTATTAGCCATCGTTTGCAATCTAGTGGGGTAAGAGAAATATCTTCACAAATCATTGGCGAATGGGCCATGCAAGAGTTGCGCGTTTTAGATGATGTTGCATATATAAGGTTTGCTTCAGTTTATCGTTGCTTTCAAGATATTAGTGATTTTAATAGTGAAATAAATAAACTGAACGCAGAATATGAAAAAAAAACCTAACCGACGTCTTACCAGAAAATTGCTTCTTCAAGCAGTATATCAGTGGATATTAACCCAGCTAGAATATGAGGAATTATTGAAGCAGTTTATTGACAGGTTTCAGGGAATAGACGTTACTTATTTTAAACAAGTTCTACAAGAGATAATTTTATCTCATAAGGACTTAATGTCAGAACAGGAAAAATACTCAAATATAAGTCTCCCCTTACAAGAGATTATAGTACAAGCCATTTTATTTATCAGTATTTATGAACTAAAATATAGAAAGGAAATTCCATATCGAGTAGTTTTAAATGAAGCTTTAGAACTATCGAAAGAATATGGGAGTGAAGAAAGCTATAAATTTGTGAATGGTCTTTTAGACAAAATAGCTCACGAATTAAGAGTAAATGAATTTGAATAATATGGCAAAAAAATCTGGGATTAAAAATATTGATGTTTGGCGTAATCCAATATATTTTTTAGGGTTTGGATTTGGTTTGGGATTATTTCCTAAAATGCCAGGAACCTTTGGTACATTAGGAGCAATTCCTTTGTATCTTTTGATTTTAGATTTTAGCCTAGTTAATTACGTAGTTTTATGTACAATACTGTTTATCCTAGGGGTTTATATTTGTACTATTACAGAAATAGACTCGGGGATTGAAGATAATCCTAAAATTGTATGGGATGAAATAGTGGGGTTTTTAGTTGCCCTTAGTGTAACTCCAGTTTCTATCTATTGGATTATATATGCTTTTGTCGTTTTTCGTGTATTAGATATTATAAAGCCATGGCCTATTTATATTATTGAAAAAAAAACATCTAGTGGTTTATCAATAATGATAGATGATTTAGTTGCTGGGATAATGACTGCATTAATAATTGGGATATCTTTAATATTTGTCTGAGTTATTAATTCTCATCATCATCGGTAAGTAAATCCATTTCATCAACACGTTGTAGAGCTACTAATTGCTCGCCTTCACTAAGATTTATTAATTTAACTCCTTGGGTGTTTCTACCTATCATAGAGACTTCATCTACTCGAATTCTAACCATTGTGCCTTGTGAGCTGATGAGAATTGCTTCATCATTAGGGTATACTTGTGAAGAACTAATAGCTTTACCGTTTCGGCTGTTTACTTGGATTGAAATAACTCCTTGTCCACCACGTCCTGTTGTTCTAAATTCGTCTATTGAGGTACGTTTTCCAAAACCATTCACAGTTGTAGTAAGAATGCTGCCATTCTTTTTCACTATAACAAGATCAGTTACTCTTTGATCTTTACTGATTTTAATTCCTCTAACTCCCATTGCTGTACGACCCATTGGTCTGACTAATGCTTCATTAAAACGATTTACTTTACCGTGATCAGTAAATAACATAATGTCTTGTTTACCATTAGTTATATCTATTCCTATCAATTTATCGTTATCAATGAGTTTAATGGCAAATATTCCCCCATTACGAGGTCTGGAGAAATCACTTAATGGTACCTTTTTGACAGTGCCTTTAGATGTTGCCATAAAGACAAATAGTTCTTCAGTAAGATCTTTAATTGGTAGTATGGCTGTAATTTTCTCTGATGATTTTTGATCAAGAGGTAAGAGATTTATTATAGGTTTACCTTTAGATGTTCTACTTGCTTGTGGAATTTGATAGGCTTTTAACCAGTATACTTTTCCTATACTGGAGAAACATAATAGATGGTCGTGAGTATTACTAACGATAAGTTTTTCAACAAAGTCCTCTTCTTTTACTTTTGTTGCTGTTTTTCCTTTTCCACCTCGTCTTTGTGCTTTATATGCGTTTAATGGGTGATATTTTACGCCGCCCAATGGGGATAACTGCGCTTGCCGTTCTCACGTTTCTCTATTCTGGGGCACTTTTTGCCCCGGCAATTTCACCTTATCCAATCACTCAGCAGAATCT
>JABSQI010000171.1 GCA_013215905.1 Legionellales bacterium
AGTCGTCAATTATATGGAAAAACAATTCATTCTGAAAGACCGTTACATAGAATGTATGAACAATGGCATCCTCTCGGTACTATAGGAATAATCACTTCATTTAATTTTCCTGGAGCAATATGGGCTTGGAATGCAATGATTGCAATGGTTTGTGGTAATGTTTGTATTTGGAAACCTTCTGAAAAAACACCCTTATCTGCCATTGCTATAACTAAAATATGTTACCAAATTTTATCTGAGAACAAGATGCCTGCAATATTTGGCTTGTTTATTCCTGAATCACATGATGTTAGTAAAATTTTTTTAGAAGACAATCAAATACCATTAATTTCTTTTACTGGCTCGATAAAAACTGGCAAATTTGTTAGTCAAACTGTAGCTAAAAGACTAGGCAAAACTATATTAGAGCTTGGAGGCAACAATGCAATTATTGTAGATAAAGATGCTGATCTTGCAAAATCAATTCTTGCAGTATTATTCGGAGCAATAGGGACTGCAGGTCAAAGATGTACAACGACTAGAAGAGTGTTTGTCTATAAAAACCATTTTGAGCATTTTATAGCACTACTAAGAAAAACATATCAAAATATTAAAATTGGTGATCCATTAGATCCAACTAACCATATGGGACCATTGATTGATCAAAATGCAATTGATATATTCGTAAATACTATTGCGCAGATCAAAAAAGATAACGGTGAAATTATCTTCGGTGGTAATACTATTCAAGATAGCGGTTTTTATGTTGAACCAACGATTGTGACTGGTTTAGCTCCAAACTCTCTACTGTTACAAGAAGAAAATTTCGTGCCCATAATATATATTATTCCATTTAATACATTAGATGAAGCAATTGACCTACAAAATAATGTTAAACAAGGATTATCTTCGGCTATATTCACTGAAAATTTAATTACCGCTGAGAAATTCCTATCTTCTGCTGGCTCAGACTGCGGAATAGCGAATGTCAACATAGGCACTTCAGGTGCTGAAATAGGTGGGGCTTTTGGCGGTGAAAAAGAAACAGGTGGAGGACGAGAATCAGGTTCTGATTGCTGGAAAGGTTATATGAGAAGACAAACCAATACTATCAATTGGAGTGATAAATTAGAATTAGCTCAAAATATTAAATTCACAATTAAAATATCTGAAGAAACTTAGTATTACTTACCATGTTATTTTAACTTATACAGCCAAATCATCTGCAAGAATATCCAGCCTTTAATTATCGTTAGTTTTATTTAATTCTGGACTAGGTTTGAACAATCCACTTTTTTTCTTCCACGAGTTTCCTGATGAAGAATTGTATGGTTCTAATTTAGGCAAAGACATTTGCGGTATATGTTTTGAGCTAGTATTGTTGAACACAATATCATTTGTTGGTTTTGTAGTAGTATGGTTATTATTTGTTGTTAAGACATCCATAGGCTCTAGATAATTAGAGAGCTTTTGTTCAATTGGAGTGCCTACTTCCTTCAAATTAATGTTTATATTTTTTTCCAGACATCTTATTGAAATTTTTGATTTCTGTTGTACTTGAAGACAAGAACATTTATCATCTGCGACAATTTCAGCTACTTCTATCAAGTCTTTGGAATTATCATTTGATTTTGAATTTTCATTAGGATATTCAATAATACATGCCTTAACAGTAACTAATTGTGAAGTATTGATATCTTTTTTACAACAACAACTACATGCTGAACAATCAAAAAAACAAAATAAAGACATACAGCAACATTTAGTACATTTTGGCCTATGTATTATCTCTGAATCCATAGGTATATTAAAAACTACAACTGTTGAGCCAAACATATTACTTATTTCAGCTTTTTTATTTGGACTTATAGAAGCTGTTGAAAAATTGGTAAGTAATTTATTATAATAGGTTGAGATATTTTCGGTTCTAAAAGATAAGCTGTTTTCACTAGGAGCACATCCAATATTAACAGTTTCACTGGTACTGTTTATTACTCCAATTTTTCCAGCATAGGTATACCAACTAACAGCATATAATCCGATAATATACAATATTAATAATTTTTTCATAATACATTTTCTATCCTTATTAGAAATATCTAGACAATAAAATTCAAAATGTCAATACTATATTACCTCTTTCAATGATTTTCACATACATTGATAGGATTAATTAGGATAACCAAAATAGTATTCCTTGGATCATTTTTTAAAAAGACCTTCTAGGGATGTTTAATCTATTCCCAACCAAAACTAAAATCACGACTAAAAATCGTAAAGATTTATATTTTTATTGTTAAACCCTAATTTCTAAGACTTATATTTTAAGAAATAAATTCACTCATTTATTAACTACTGAATAAATATTCTTCCTGCATGCAGAAAAGATATGGCTTCTATCTATTTGTAGTTCTTATATTCCCATAGTATAATGCTTCAATGAGGCTAAGGAGAGCATACAAATATAATATTAAACCTTTAAAGCATCTATTAAACATAGAGCACTTCTCAGTATGTTATCTTTGCATCTGAAATAAGGCATTAAAGATGTCTTTGGATATTCTCCATATTTTTTTAATGCATAGTTTTGTAAGTTGTTTTAGCATTTTAATCGAAATACTGAAAATGGTCAGAAGTAAATGGACTGTAAGGATATTCTGTAATGAATAAATTTCGTCAATCGTTATTAAGAGAATTTAACATGGATCTAAACATTGTTAAAGCTACTGGCTGGACATTGTTTGATGAAAACAATACAGCTATCACCGATTGCTTTGCTCAATATGGAGTTTTATCTCTTGGCCACAATTATCCACCTATTAAACAAGCCATCTTTACTTTTATTGAACAAGATAGTCCTAATTTTATTCAACCTCTAGGAAATCATGCTAGTTATAAATTAACTGAGAGCTTATTAGGACAATTTAATGGCGAATATTCTCATGTTGGATATGGTAATAGCGGAGCAGAAGCTGTAGAAGCATCTATTAAACTAGCTCGCATACATACATCTCGTAAAAAAATACTATCTCTTAGACAGGGCTATCATGGTAAAACTTTTGCCGCATTATCAGCATCGGGATCATCATACTATAAAAAAACTTATATCCATGACCAAGAGGATTTTTACCATGTGGATATTGAAGATCTCCAACAGATCGAATCTCTACTTAGAAGCAGAAAATTTGCTGCTTTTATTTATGAACCAGTTTTAGGAGAGGGGGGTATGAGAGAATTAGATAGGGTATCTCTTAAAAAGATCGAAGATATTGCTAAAGAAACTCAAACCTTATGTATTGCTGATGAGATTCAATGTGGCCTTGGACGTTGTGGAGCTATATCATATGCCAAGCAACAACAGTTACAACCAGACATGATTTTATTCTCGAAATCTTTAAGTGGAGGATTTGTACCAATTTCATGCTTCATCTATAAAGAAAATTTATACTCTAAAATTTTTGAGAAGATCCATAGCTCAACATTTGCTGCCAATGGCTTTGCAGCAATATGTGCCCAGATTGTGATAGAGAGATTATCTAACCCAAATGATTTTATCATTGCAAATGTGAAAAATTTATCTATAACAATAGATGATAGAAAAGCTAAAATAGAAAATAAATACGGTCACATCTGTGAAATTTCTGGAGTAGGTCTCTTACGGGGAATTCATTTTAATGATGAAAAAGCAAAACAAAACTATTGTTTGAAATATTTGTATAATTCAAATAGTCTTGCTTTTATAATATCTTCCTATTTGTATAATAACAATAACCTCTTAACTATGCCTTTGTTATCATCTAAAACATCAATCCGGTTTCAACCACCTTTAATTGTCACAATAGATGTAATAAATAAATTTTTTGATGCAATAGAAGAGATCTGTTTGCTTATTGATAATGGCAGATATGATGTATTATTTGGTGTCTTATTAAAGAGTTATCAAAAACCTGATAATATTAATTATAAATATCCAGCTATAAATAGCAATGCACCTATTGCACCAGGAATACAGCCAAACACTTCAGGAAAAAAATTTGCTTTTTTTATGCATCCGACTACAAGAGATTCTCTAATATTTGTTTTTCCAAAATCTATACTTAAACAATATAATAAAAGCCAACAAATAGAGCTTGCTGATAAATTTTTATCCCTAGCTAAATTAGATCCACATCCTGAAGTCAGTCAAGAGTTGAGCGTATTTGCAAATAATAGCAGTGCTAGTGGGGTTATCATATCTTCTTCTTTATTACCAACAGATTTAATATCTATGAAACGTAAAGATAGAAGAGAGTTATTACAGGATTATTTGGATATAGCAATTAGAGAAAAGGCACAGGTTATTGGACTTGGCGCATATACTTCAATAATCAGTCGTTCTGGCGATGATATAAAGGAAATGATAAATGATAGTATTACGTTAACTACTGGTAATAGTTTTACGGCATTATCTGTTATTCATAGTATTAATGAATATTTTAAAAACAAACCGAAAAATCGTG
>JABSQI010000172.1 GCA_013215905.1 Legionellales bacterium
ATATATACACGAATCACCATTGTTTTTTTTATAATAAATTATGGCTATTACATTTTTTTCAAATTTTCTTTGAAATTGTTTGCTTTAATAATATTTGAAATTATCACTAAGATCTCAAAATTTTCCTTTTTTAAAGTGACCGAATAGAGGTTTCGCCTATTTTCCTTTTTCGGGAGTTAGAAGCTTTTTCTCAGTTTGCTTCAGATTTAGATCAAGCTACTAGAAACCAGCTTGAAAGAGGGCAGCGTATTATAGAAATTATGAAACAAGTTCAATATTCAACTCTGTCTGTAGGAGAGATGGCTGTATCACTTTATATAGTGGAGAATGGTTTTTTAGATGATGTTAAACTTTCTCAAGTCGTTGATTTTGAAAATACTCTTTTAAAATATGTTAGAGATCATCATGAAGATTTTCTAAATAAAATCAATTTAGATCCGGTGTTATCAGAAGATGTAGCAGATAAATTGAAAAAAATAGTAGAAGATTTTAAATCAGAAGCTGGTTGGAATAAGGTTAATATAAGTAATGTCTAATACAAGAGAAATTTTAAATAAAATTAAAACTATTTCTAATACCCAGAAAATTACTAAAGCAATGGAAATGGTTGCTGCTAGCAAAATGCGCAGATCACAAATTATGATGGAAAAAAGTAGACCCTATTCTGATAAAATGCTCCAGGTCATTAGTCATTTAGCTAAAAGTCACTCTGAATATAGGCACCCATATTTTGATAAACGGGATATAAAAAATATAGGCTTTTTGATTATTTCTTCTGATCGAGGACTGTGTGGTGGACTAAATAATAATTTATTTAAGCAAATTCTTTTTGAAATTCAAAAATGCCAGGAACAAGGCTTTGGAGTAGAACTTTTTTTAGTTGGAAAAAAAGCTGAAGCATATTTTCGTAGATTTGATCTTGATATCCAGGGTTTACAACATGGGCTAAGCAATAAGGTAGATTCTGCCAGAATAACAGGTATTACTAAACTTATGTTGGATAGATATACCAAAGGTAAGATTGACTCAATAAAAGTTGTTTACAATAAATTTGTTAATACAATGTCTCAAGAGCCAATTATCCGTAGACTTATTCCTTTAGAATCAGCTCAAGAAGAAACCTATGATTATTATTGGGATTATATTTATGAGCCTGAAGCTAGAGGATTATTAGATGAGCTGTTAAACAGATATATAGAATCTATTGTTTATCAAGCTGTAGTGGAAAATGTTGCATGTGAGCAGTCTGCTAGAATGATTGCTATGAAGAGTGCTACAGATAATGCAGGAGAGCTAATTAAAAAATTTAGGTTATCCTATAATAAAGCACGGCAAGCTAGTATTACTCAGGAAATTTCTGAAATCGTGGGTGGTGCTTCTGCTGTTTAATACCAAGAGGTTATGATATGTCAAAAGGTAAAATTGTAGAAATTATCGGAGCTGTTATTGATGTTAGGTTCGATAGGAACAAAATACCAAATGTTTATGATGCGCTAAAACTTGACGGATCTGAACTAGTTTTAGAAGTCCAGCAGCATTTAGGAGATGGGGTTGTTAGGACTATTGCAATGGGAACTACTGAAGGACTAAAAAGAGGTCTGGAACTTACAAATACTGGAAAACCTATTAATGTTCCTGTGGGGACTGAGACTTTAGGTAGGATCATGAATGTATTGGGTGAGCCTGTTGATAATGCAGGAAAGATAGCTTCTAAAAAAACGCTACCTATTCATCGTAAAGCTCCTAAATACGAAGAACTTGCTGCTGGTAATGAGTTATTGGAAACAGGGATTAAAGTTATTGATTTGTTATGTCCTTTTGCTAAAGGTGGAAAGATTGGTTTGTTCGGTGGTGCAGGTGTTGGCAAGACTGTTAACATGATGGAGTTAATTCGTAATGTTGCTCTTGAACACAGTGGATATTCTGTATTTGCTGGTGTTGGCGAAAGAACAAGAGAAGGAAATGATTTCTACCATGAAATGAAAGATTCTAAGGTTTTAGATAAGGTATCCCTAGTATATGGTCAAATGAATGAGCCTCCAGGAAACAGATTGAGGGTCGCTTTGTCTGGTCTTACAATAGCTGAGGATTTTCGAGACGAGGGTAAGGATGTTTTGTTATTTATTGATAATATTTATAGATATACTTTAGCTGGTGTTGAAGTTTCTGCATTGTTAGGAAGAATGCCATCAGCTGTTGGTTATCAACCAACATTAGCTGAAGAAATGGGGACATTACAAGAAAGAATTACATCAACAAAATCTGGTTCTATCACTTCTATCCAAGCTGTGTATGTTCCAGCTGATGATTTAACAGATCCTTCACCAGCAACGACATTCTCCCATCTTGATGCTACTGTAGTTTTATCTAGACAAATTTCAGAGCTTGGAATTTATCCTGCAATTGATCCTTTAGATTCTAGTAGTCGTCAGCTTGATCCTTTAATCGTTGGTCAAGAGCACTATGATGTTGCACGAGGGGTACAAAATAGTTTACAAAGATATAAGGAATTAAGAGATATTATTGCAATTCTAGGAATGGATGAATTATCAGAAGAAGATAAGTTAGTTGTAAGTAGAGCAAGAAAAATACAAAGATTTTTATCGCAACCATTTTTCGTAGCGGAGGTATTTACAGGTACACCTGGTAAATACGTCCCATTGAAAGATACAATTAGAGGTTTTTCTGAGATTCTAGAAGGGAAATATGATGATATTCCTGAACAAGCTTTTTATATGGCAGGTTCAATTGAGGAAGTAATTGAGAAAAATGCTACTTTAACTTAGGCTAGATATATGGCTTCAATGACAATAAAGTTAGATATAGTTTGTCTTGAGAAAGAAATTTTTTCAGGCATGGTTTCTTATGTTACTGTCTCTGGCATTTTAGGTGAGATAGGCATTAAATTTGGTCATGCGCCACTATTAACAAAAGTTAAACCTGGTTTGGTTAAAGTCAGAGATGCAGACGGTAAAAAAGATTATTTTTATATTTCAGGATGTATGTTAGAAATACAGCCTTCCTGTGTCACTGTACTAGCGGATATTGCTGAGCATGCAGATAAATTAGATGAACAAGCAGCAATTAGAGCAAAAAAACGTGCACAAGAGTTAATTAATAATAGGAAATCTGGAGAAGATCTTACTGAAATTCAAACAGAACTTGCAAATGCTGCTGCTCAATTAAGGGTTATTCAGGAGTTGAAAAAGAAAGATGCCTAATGAAAAACCTCTAGCAGTAGTAGTTCTAGCAGCTGGAGCAGGGAAGAGATTGAAATCAAGTTTAGCGAAAACTTGTCACAATTTGGCTGGGGAAGCCTTAATACATCATGTACTAAAAACTGTTCAGAAACTTAGTCCTAATTCTATGTCAGTTGTAGTAGGACATAGAAAAGAGCAAGTTATTCAAAAATGTAAAGACTTTCCTGTATCAATTGTAGAACAAGAGGAATTGCTAGGTACTGCCCATGCTGCAAATGTTGCCATAGAAAATTTATCTGTCGATTCAAAAGTTCTTATTTTGTTTGGAGATGTTCCACTGATAAGGCATTCCACTTTAGAAAATTTTCTACAAAAGTGTGTTAATTGTAATTTGGGGGTTATATTATCAAAAATGGAAGATCCTACTGGTTATGGTAGAGTAATTCGCGATGATAGTAATAACATTAATTCCATTGTTGAACAAAAAGATGCAACGAATGAGCAAGTAAAAATTAAGGAAGTTTTTACTGGAATATTATGTATTGACTCTGATAAATTTAAAGAATGGTACCCAAATCTAAATAACAATAATGCTCAACAAGAATATTACTTACCAGATTTATTAGCTATTGCAGCAGAACATGGTGAATCGATTGCTAGTTTTACATTACCTAATGAATTTGAGATAGAAGGTGTTAATACGAGATTACAGCTTGCTACTCTTGAAAAGCAATTTAGAATAAATAAAGCATTAACATTTATGGAAGAAGGCGTTTGCTTTATTGACTATGAAAATGTTTATTTTAGGGGTGAGGTAAAAATTGGTAAGGACTGTATTATCGATTTTAATGTATTAATTGAGAATTCTATTATTAACGAAAATGTTACTATAGGAGCAAATTGTATTATTAAAAATTCTACTATTGAAGTAGGCGCTGTTATTGAGCCGAACACTTATATTGATGGAGCTGTTATAGGGAAAGCAAGTATCTTAGGACCTTTTGCTAGAGTTAGGCCTGGAACAAAATTGCACTCGAATGTTAAAATAGGTAATTTTGTTGAGATCAAAAATTCAGAAGTTAATCCTAACAGTAAAATTAACCATTTGAGTTATATAGGCGATACTCTTATAATGAATGATGTTAATGTTGGTGCCGGGACTGTTACTTGCAATTATGATGGAGCTAACAAACATAAAACAACAATTGGGAAGAATGCTTTTATAGGCTCTGGTACACAATTAGTGGCGCCCGTTACTATTGGGAAAAAT
>JABSQI010000173.1 GCA_013215905.1 Legionellales bacterium
AGAAAATCTTAGAACATATATAGCACAAAAAGAGCAAATATTGCAATATTTAAGCTAATAGTACACAAACAAATAATACTATAAAATCTTCTTCTTAATTAATCTAGTGAAGCTATTTAGACTCCTATTATTTTATTACTACTTATTTGAGTTATTGATTAAATAATCTTAATTCCTTTGCTAAGTAATATTAAGAATTATTACAGTCACTAATCGTTAGTAACCCAAATAGCTCTGTGAAATTAAAATTGCTATTTTCTCCAGATAAACAAGCATCTAAAATTTTAATTTTATTGTCAATATTCTTTACAGGAACAAACTCATCCTCATCCGTTTGAGTAAAGATCAGGTCATTGAATTGAATATTTAGCTTATTTAAAGCATCTTCTACTAAGCTTGTAATATTCTCTATGTAACAATTAGCAGGAACTTCTATCTGTAAATTTTTGATATATTCTTTTGAGTAAGTTTTATCGAAATACCTGACCAGCAACTCTATTTTAAGAGGCTTAGAAGTGGTATTTTTAATAGAATAAATATCTGAATTTGCATTTATAGAAAACAAAACACAGCAAAATAGAACCAATAATTTAAGACATCTACAGATATTCCCATTATTCATATTTCCCCCTCCTATCGATTATTTTAGCAATTTTACCAATGTTTTTAAAGGCTTGCTCTAAAGGAGTATCATTAAGATACAAGAAAACTTTAATTGTATATTGGCAGGATTGTTATTCTTAGATCACTTTAAGCGTTTGTCAGTTATTATCAATTTACCCAATATTTAATAGCATGATAAGCTTTTTTCTAGGATAAATTTCCAAATATTTTTATCTTTTTAGTTCCTTTGCTAAATTGTATAACTTGTTCTTTCCTTCATCAGTTATTTCATGGGCAACGTCTACAGCATCCCTTAAAGATAATTTCTCTAATAAGCTTTTTAAGATGAGTCTTGAATTTTCTTTTTCTGCATTATTCTCATATCCTGGATACACTATAATGACAAATTCCCCTTTTTTTCTTAGTTCATCCTCTTCTAACCAAGATATTATATCAAATATAGAGCCATCGATAATTTTTTCATGTATTTTAGTAAGTTCTTTCGCTAAAGTTATTTTTCGATCTTTACCAAAAATATTTTGCATATCTATCAATGTATATAATAATCTATGCGGAGCCTCATAAAAAACCAGTATTTTTTTTTCATCTCTTAGAACTAGTAATTCTTTTTTCCTTGATGACTGTTTAGATGATAAAAAACCTTCAAATATAAATCCTTTAGTAATATAGCCACTAGCACTCAATGCGCAAGTTAAAGCACAAGGGCCTGGAATTGGGACAATTTGCACTCCCCGCTCCTTTAAAAAAGATATCACAGTCCCTCCTGGATCACTAACTAACGGGGTTCCTGCATCAGCCACCAATGCAACATCTTTTCCCTGCTCTAAAATATGAAGAATATGGTCTTTTTTTGCAAACTCATTATGAGCATTTAAGGATTGCAAATTGATATTTATACCTAAATGAGATAATAGTTTTTTTGTACATCTAGTATCTTCTGCAAAAATAAGGTCAACCTTTTTTAAAATATCTATTGCTCTAATAGTAATATCATCTAAATTACCAATGGGAGTTGCAACAACAAATAATTTTCCTATTTGCATCACCTCAACCTTAATTAATAAAATTGCACAAAATACTTTGATAGGTTAATGTATCAATAATGAGAGAGAATGCCATATTTTTTAATTTGACGGTACTTATTTGTTGTATTATGCTAAACAGCTGTACAAAAAATACTACTATTACCCCAATTCCAGAACCAGTATTAAATACAATACCTAACAATAATAATGGCTCTTTAAATAAACTAATGGACTACGCTAATCGAAGTCCGGACGAGCAACAACAATTTGATTATATTCTTAAAGCTGCAGGTCTTCTTATCGATCAAGGAAATGCATCACCTGCTAAACAATTACTTACCAATATGCCAACTAATATGCCCTCTGAGTTAAATAATCGCAAATATTTATTACTAAGTAAAATTTCATTGCTCAACCACCAAACAAAAAGAGCCTTACAAGATTTAGCTAAAATAGACATATATTCTTTAAATAAACAAGAATTGATATTTTACTTCAGAATGGCATCAAGGGCATATACTCAAAAATCAGACTGGTATAATAGTGCTATATCATTAATTAAAATAAACAAATTATTTTCTGGTGATGCGCAACAATATAATACAAAACGAGTATTTTATTTACTAGCAAAAATGAAAAAACATGAACTGCACTCAGCAACCATAGAAAATACCGATATAGAGAATAAAAAATGGTTACAAATTTCTAATATTTATAGACGTTATCCAAATAATCCAGAATTACTAGCCGAAAAATTACAAGAATGGCAACATGACAATCAAGACCATCATTTATATAACTTGTTTAATCACTCGTTCACTAGTGATTTTCGTAAGAAACAAATCCATATAGCCTTATTCCTTCCACTATCAGGAAATTTCAGCAAGGCTGGAAAAACTATCCGTGAGGGATTTATGACTGCCCTTTTCAACTATCAAGGTAATAAAAAATATCATGTTAACGTTTATGATACGACAAGTAATTTATCTATAAATGAATTACATCAAAAAGCCTTAGATAATAAAGTTTCTTTCATCATTGGACCACTGATAAGAAATAATATTAGCCAACTATATGATATCAATAAAACAATAGAGACTATTGTTTTAAACAACCCGGGAGATAATAGCAACTATTCCTCTCACATATATCAATTCAGCCTTGATCTTCCTCAGGAAGCAGAACTTGTCGCCTATAAGGCATTCCACGACAACCATAGAAACACTTTTATAATATGGCAAGGCAATGAGTGGGGAGAGAGGATAAAAGACGCTTTTTCAAAAACATGGGAAAAATTAGGAGGAATCATAGTAGATGATATAACTATATCCAAGGAATATCCAATAAATAAAAATTTGATAGAAAAATTGGGGTTATCTGCAAGTCACAATAGGAAAAATCAGTTACAACTAGGGCTCCCTAAAATAAAATTTTACCCAAAAACTCGGCAAGATATCGATATGATCTTCTTAGCCACAAATTCTAGCTCAGCACGCCAAGTTGTTCCTCTATTAAAATATAACTACGCAAATGAAATCCCTATTTATGGCACTTCTTCCATATACAAGGGTAGCCCTAAAATTATTAGAGATAAAGATCTGAATGAAGTCATCTTTTGTGATATGCCCAATATTTTAAATCTTCCCATTAATAAAAACTATATAGAATGGCCAGATCAACTTAATAGCAAAGAACGTTTATTTAATCTTGGATATGATGCATTTATGTTAATGACAAATATAAATACCCTTAAAAATGCCAACCTAGTTGGAATAAATTTGAAATCTGGGCATGCATATTTAAACGAAAATAATAAAATTATTCGTGAGCTTGACTGGGCAAAATTTAGAAATGGTAAGCCAATATTATATAATGGCTAAAAATTTAACAATAAAAATCTTTATTTTATATAACAAGTCTTCTTGCTTGTGATGCTCCTGATGTCTAAAGTCAAGGACTTTATAACCTTATCCTCTTTTTATGCTATATTTTATATAGAATGATTTTAAATATGATAACTTATGTATACAAAATCATACTTACTATTTTTTTTACTACTACAAGCTACATCATCTTATGGGTTTCTTGTAATCGTTAAAAATAATTCTCCAAATAGAGATCTTAAAATCAAAGCACTTTCTATTAACCAAGAATCTTTCTATAAAGAATATGATACCTCTAGTATTGATAGAAATTCTAGAAAAATTTATATCCCCATACTTAAAAGAAAAGATAAGAATAAATTTTGCAATTTCTACTTATCAGGCTCTTTTGGTGCATTAAAACTAGCAAAAAAAGGTATAGTATACCATCATTTTATAGTTAACATTAAATCTCAAAGAGAACTTAATAACTCCGATATAGTCATGATTACTATAGATCACGACGACTATAATGGAGCTTATGCTGCATTAGATATAGCAGAAGAAATAAAAATTTCTTTTGTTAGTATTTTAAAATCAAGAATTAATAATTTTATTAATTTTAGAAAGACAAAAGGCTATAAAGATAATACTAGATTCCCTATATATTCCAATGAAAAAATTCCTGATGGTTACGTTCCTGCACTTATACAAACAATCAATATGAGTTATAGTCTAGCCTCATCATATAAATAATTATAGTCTGATCTCCATCTCAATGGATATCTAGTATTGATAATTTACAATGTATCTTCAATATGAAACTGTTTACTAGATCCAACCTTGCCATTATCTAGTTCCCTAATATCAGATCTGTTTTAAAGAATTAATATCAGCAGAGACTATTGCCTTAAGATTACTTGTAATTTTATCTATTGGCCA
>JABSQI010000174.1:0-2116 GCA_013215905.1 Legionellales bacterium
TGATTGACATTAGTACTGTAGTAGGTCCATAAGTATCTTCGGTTGTCGCAATATTCCCTCGCCGAGAGAGTCGCATGGGCCTTCCCTTTTATAGCGGCATTCCTCGGATGTTCACAAAATTCATGATTTTTATCTCCGTGGTATTGCATTGCTTTACTAGTTTATCTTGATCTTTTATCAAGATAATGTATTAAAAAGATCAAGATAAAAGCGAAACTATGGCAGATATATATAAAGTATTTGATAACATATATGAAAATAAAAAATGGGGAAACCGTAAAGAAACCCTTTCGGGTGGTGGAAGCACGAAAGAAATCAATAAATTTAGAATACCATTTTTAAAAAAATTTATTGAAGATTATAAAATTACGAATATATATGATATTTGTGGGGATTGTGCATGGCAAGAAGATTTAGTCCCTCCGGAGTCAAATAAAAATATTACATATTATGGTTTTGATGTAAGTAAAATAGCGTTAGATAAGGCCAAAGAAACCAATAAAATGAATACTAATATGATTTTTAGTGAGGGTCCTCTCAATTTATGTGACACCATTTTAGAATGTAATAATGGAAACAAGTCATTAATAATTATAAAAGAGGTCATGCAACATCTTCCATTATTAATGGGTCTCCAAATGTTGAAAAACATAAAAAAATCGGGCATAAAATATATCGCCATTACAAATTTCGACCAGGATATTTATGATAAAACAAAATTACTTTATCCTAGAAACGTAAATGTGGAAATAGGAGGGTATTATACTAATAACATGTTTATGTTTCCTTTTGAATTTAAAAATCCTATCGCCAATGTAAATGATACCATGAATATCCACTATGTGAGAATGTATGGAAATTTAATTATATTTGATATCCAAGAACAATCTATATAGTACTTTCCGAAAGATCAAGGAGATCGGGACCACAAATCATCCCCGATTTGGCGGCAGCGCGTGGGGGAGCCGTCGCGGTCGCGGTATTGTGCGGAATTCAATTCGGCGGCAAAAGTTGTATGACAGGACCAATTCCGAGTTTTCCACGCCGGCCCGTTTCGATTAGTATAACTGGCATAAACGAACCTTCTTAGGCCTTTCAACTTACATCCTCTATGATAAGAATTATTTTGCGATAAGATAAAGATTCCTAAATTATTTTCCGGATCAAAATAATGTATATTTTTCAAATTTTTTAATTGTGGCAATTGCTTGTAATCCAAAAAACTCTTTAATTCAACATGTTCAGCAATTCCTAATTGCCCCCCTTCAAGAATAGTTTCGTCTCCAAAATAAACCAAAAAATGTATAATTCTTCCGCGAGTATCACAGTGCCACGGATTTTCATAACCATCTACCGATTCGGCCACATGCATTACCAGTTCTGAATTATCAAACTCACCTATAAATCCCTTCTCCCCAGCCGAATCCAAATCAAATTTTTGTGCGATAAATTGTCTAAATTCGAGGGAATTAAACGCATCAAACAGTTCTTTAAAATGGGCATTAATTTTAGTGTAATTATGATTTTTAAGTTTAATTTCAATATTATTTCTATGAACTTGTCCAGCATTAGTAGTGTTAAATTTCGAAAAATCAGGCCATGTCGCTTTTAAATCTTGGTATAAACCCTCCTTTATCAAATTATGTGATTTAAAAACGGGAAAAGCAAACGGGTATTTTTCTATTGAATCTAAACTGATCATTTAAACAGAAAGTATATGTTGTTTAAATGGACACACAATCCCGAAGAAATTAATTTCGCTTAAGAGAATTATAGAATTCTTTAATATAGGAATTAATAGCCAACATTCCTAATTTTGAATAATGATTTGTATCAATAGTTCCATTTATTGATTCAAAATAATCTGTTATCATATTGTGTTTTTTTCTCATGTCTTCTTTAATAACTTCAAAAGGTTTAATATGAAAAATATTTAAATTACTATTATCCTTTATAAAATACTCAATATATTTTTCTAATAACATTCTACTTTGAATAAACGAATTATTGTTACTTTTAAGACTAACACTATCTTTTTTCCGCAATCTAATCTTTCCATTAATCTTATAGACCTTATTTTCAAAATTATTTGATACCCATCTGTCTTCACCATTAC
>JABSQI010000174.1:2126-4429 GCA_013215905.1 Legionellales bacterium
CCCCAAAACCCCAAAACCCCATTTTTATGAAATATAATACTTTCCAATTTATTTTTTAATAATTTACATATGTCATTTAATCCTTTTATAAAATCTTTTTCCTTTTGAACATCATAGTTATGGTCTTTATTTAATATTCTACTCCAATGAATAATATTGTCGTCTTTATCCTTCCATATTTTTAATGAACATAATTCGATTAATATGACTTGGGATTTATTAAATTTGTTAAGTATATTGGTACTAAATCTAAAGTTTTCTTTATGTACGGACGAAATATGTTTGTTTTCTATTAATTCTTGTATAAATATTTTTGTTTGTTCTGTATTATGACTTGTATCTCCACATCCCTGAGGTCCTGTATCTGCTCCAACGCGACAACTACCAAATCTTATCATATATAACTATAAGAAATAATAAAATGTAAAAAATATTTCTTCCGCCCACTAGTCAACGAGAAAAGACAAAGAACTTTCAAGTAATGTAGACCTACCTTCATTAAAGACAAGTATACTACATCGCATATGGCTCAAAATATAAAACTAGCAATTTTTGATTTTGATGGAGTGTTTACAGATGGTAATATATACTTCGATCAACAGGGTAATCCGATTAAAAAATATAACACTCGAGATGCTGTGGGATTAAGGTTATTAAAGAATTGTGATATCAAGATTGGAGTAGTTTCGGGCTATAAAGATAATAACTCACAACGGAAAATTCTAGAACATTTAGAATGCGATTATATATCATTAGGAAGTCCCCAGGAAAAGTTAGAAACCATTAAAGAGTGGGCTTGTAATCTTGATATTTCTCTTCAACACGTATCATTCATGGGAGACGATCATATCGATTTAGAAAGTCTGACGAAAGTAGGGTTTTCAGGATGTCCAAAAGATGCTGCCCGCGAATGTTTAGAAATCGTTGATTTTATTTCCGAAAAAAAGGGGGGGGAAGGTTGTATTCGCGAGTTTTGTGAGGAAGTGGTGAAGAGAAGAAACAAACTGACTATAAGTGGCCTCATATGTGTTAAATATCATTCATCAAGACTTCCTTTTAAAAATATTAGGAAATTTGGCAATACAACATTGTTAGATTTAAAAATAAAGAAACTCTTATCTCTTGACTTTTTGGATGAAGTTATTATTAATACTGACTCTCCATACATAATAAGCTATGTACGCGCGTCTGTCGAAGGCCGTAAAAAACTAAGAATTGTTAAAAGAAACTCTATATATGCTACTGACTCTGTCGATAATAGAGAATTTGCCCGTGCAGTAGTATCTCAAATTAGCAATCAGTACGTCTTATATTCTCCTGTTACAATGCCTTTCATCGAAAAAAATACATACAAAAAAATGTACACCAGAATTTGCAGTGACCATTATGATTCAGTTGTATTGATTGCAGATGGGGAGCAAGGAGGGGGGCATCAACATGAAAAACATAATTTTTGTTTTGGTGCAAGCATAATGAAGGTGTCTGATGTTAAATTATATGGAGATTTTATTGGTGAAAGACCCTACTTTCAGGAATGTATGTCTAAAGAAAGACTGGATATTGATTACGATTGGGAATTCAATTCCGCCCTTTATCACTATTTTAACAAAGACGCTATTTATGGCAAACAACTGTTACCTGATAATGCTTTATATAATCTCAATTTAACTTCACCTATTACCCAGTTCACCTCGAAGCGAAATCTTAAAGTGGCTAGTACAAAAAAAACCCAAGTTAAAATTCTTGATGCCACTATTCGAGATGGCGGGTTTGATAATAAATGGAACTGGGCGAAAAAAGAGGTAATACAAATGCTCAAATGTGCCAGCGATACCGGAATTGATTATTTTGAAATCGGCTATTTAGTTAACGATAGTGTCCTTGAAAAAGATGATGGACATTATAGAAATGTTTCATTTGATACCATCCAAGAAATATTTACTCTCGTTGAACCAAAATGTAAGATATCCATTCTTATAGATTATTGGCGATACGACATCAATAATCTTCCGCCGAAAAAAAAAACCAAAATAGATTTGGTGCGCGTCGTGACCTATATGGACTCTACTAAAGTACGGGAAGCGATTGAAGTATGTCGAAAAATAAAAGAAAAAGGGTACGAAACATCATTAAATATAATGTGCGCATCTTATTTTGACAACAAAATTATTGAAGACATAAAGAGGCAAGTCAAACAAAACAAAGAAGTGTTTAATTATCTATATTTTGCCGATTCGTATGGAGCGATGGAACCTAAGAAGGTGGAATATGTTTTTTCAAAGGTTCAAGATATAAGACAAATG
>JABSQI010000175.1 GCA_013215905.1 Legionellales bacterium
ACAAAGAAAATTAGTTGATAACGAAAAGAGAAACCTGAAAGGGTTAATCGAAATCGGATTAGGAGAATTAGTAAACGATAATGAAAAATAAAATTAAAATTAATATTGACGAAGGATCAGAAAATCAAATTAGGCATATTCGTATTTTAGGTAATAAGAATATTTCAACAAGTAAGATATTGAGTGAGATAAGCGGTACAGGAGGAATTTCTACTACAGGATTATTTACTTATTTTACTGAAGAGGATAAATATTCAGAAGGGAAAATGAATCATGCATTAGATAAAATTAAGTACTATTACCAAGATCGTGGATATGCGAGAGTTGCAATAGAATCTGTAAATGTTGGTAAATTACCGAATATTAATCATGTGAAAGTTGTGATAAAAATAAAAGAAGGAGATATTTATAGAATTAGAGATCATAGATTAACTGGTAATATTGCAGTGCCAATTGAGGCACTTGAAAAGCATGTAGTACTTAAAAAAGGTGAAAAATATTCTAGAAAAAATATTAATAAGATTGTTGAGGATATTACCGAGGAATTTAATGATAGAGGATATACTTTTTCAATAGTGGAGCCACAGCTAGAATATTATGAGCAAACCAAAGAACTTTCGATAGATTTTCATATAAATCCTGGTAGACCAATTTATGTTAGAAGGATTGTATTTGTTGGAAACCATAAAACAGCGGACTATGTTCTACGACGTGAGTTATTACAAGAAGAAGGAGCTTTATTGTCGGTCAGTAAGGTAAAAGAGTCAAAGAGAAAAATGATGAATTTGCGCTATATTGAGCATGTTCAAGAAGATACTCAGC
Organism: Legionellales bacterium; assembly: GCA_013215905.1. Next base: position 823 of record JABSQI010000175.1, read on the forward strand.
AAGTTCCTGGGACAAATAATCAAGTAGACATGATTTTTAATGTTAGCGAAACTCATATTGCTGAATTTCAAGGGCAAGCTGGTATTTCCTCAACTGGTTTTGAAGTTAAACTAGGGATTAATCATTACAATGTTTTTGGTACAGGAAAAAGAGCAGGGATCAATTTCAAGCATGATTCATGGGGACAAAACGTATCCTTAGATTATTATAATCCGTATTATACAGAGAGTGGTATTGGTAGAGGCTTTAGTGCTTTTTATGCTAGATCATCTGTTAATCAAAGGTTAAAAAGTCAGCTAGCTGATTTTACTATGGATTCTTATGGCGGTTCAGTAAGCTATAATATCCCTTTAACAGATACTAATAGTGTTAATTGTGGCATGACTGCTAAGAAAGATAAAATTATAAAAGTAGGCGGTGATAGGCTAATAAAACAATATCAAAATTACGTAGATCGTTTTGGTGTAGAATACTACAGTGCAGCTTTTAGTGTAGGTTGGGAATATTCAAACTATGATAAATTTCCTTTTCCAACATCTGGTTTAAATACTAGTATTACAACTACATTTAACTATCCTATTATTCGTTATGGTAGATATTATAAGATATCTACAGAAATAAGATATTATCGTCCTCTATTTGCTGGAGTAATTTTAGGGGTTGCTGGAGCTGTCAAATTTGCAGATAGTTATTCTTCTAATGAATTTGTGCCTTTTTTCCAATATTTTAGAGCTGGCGGGGCTGCTTATGAAGGTCAAGTGCGTGGTTATGAAACTGCGTCTTTAGGGCCAAAGAGTTCTTTACGAGAAGGTAATCAAGCTATAGGGGGTAACTTTTTGACGAATGGTACGGTAGCTTTGATCTTACCTGATCCATTGAGCGGTAAAAAATTTAGAACTTCAATATTTTATGATATAGGAAATGTTTATCAGGTTATTAGAAAGAAAGAATTTAAAAGACAGTTTAAAGGTGTCACTAACTCTAAAAATCTTAGACAGTCTGTCGGGTTAGGAGTTGAGTGGTTAACACCATTTGGTCCTATAAGGCTAAGTTTTGCTTATGCGCTGAAACCAGAAAAAGGTGATAGATTAAGTATACCGGCTTTGAGTTTTCAAACAGGTTTTTAACTAGTAAATATAAAAGGAGAACAAAATGAAAAAACTAATTGTTATGATTGTTAGTTTAACAGTTGTGAGCTTTAGCTACGCTAAAGATTTTAAAATAGGGGTGGTTGATTTTCAAAAAGTAATTTTAGAAGCTCCAGCTGCAAAAAAGATGAATAATGAATTACAAAAAAAATATAACCCACGAAATTCGGAAATAATTAAATTAAAAGAACAGATTGAGAAAGAAGAGATTGAGTTACAAAAGAATGAAAGTATCATGACTCCTGAACAGGTCGAAAAGAAACGTATGAGTGTTTTAGATACTAGACGTAATCTTGAGAGAAAAGTTGAAGATTTTCAACGTGATCTACAAACTGACCAAGCTAAAGCTTCAAAGAAATTTTCAAAAAGAGTTGAACTTGAGATAGAGAAAATTGGCGAAAAGGGTAGCTATGATATAATTTTTCAAAAACAGGCTACTGTTTTTGTTAAAGGGCAAAGCAAGAATAAGAAAGAAGGATATGACATAACTGAAAAGCTTATTAAGGCTCTTAATTAAAAATGGTTAATTTGTCGATACAACAATTAGCTGAGATTGTTCAGGGAGAATTTAATGGTGATCCTAACATTGCTGTGGAAGGAATTTCTCCATTGAACTCTGCTACTAGTAAAGATTTAACTTTTTTATTTGATCCAAGGTATATTAAATATCTAGATAGTACGGAGGCTGCAGTTGTTATTTTAACTAAGCAGCATGCGGAAAAATGTTCAACAAATTATATAGTTGTTCCAGATCCTTATGTTGCTTATGCTTTAGTCTCTAATGTATTTAATAATGCCCCTGATACTATAGTTGGGATCCATCCTAGTGCTGTAGTTGATAGTTCAGTTGAAATTGGTAAGAATGTAAGTATTGGGCCAAATACTTCAATTTATTCAGGTGTTACTATTGGTGATAATGTTGTTATTGGTGCAAATTGTGTTATTAGAGAGAATGTAGTATTAGGCGATAATGCTTGTCTTTACGATAATGTATCTATATATCATGGTTGTACATTAGGAAAAAATATAGTATTGCACAGCGGTGTTGTCATTGGTGCTGACGGGTTTGGTATAGCAAAATCTGCAGGTAAATGGATAAAAATATCTCAGTTAGGAGGGGTTATTATTCATGATGATGTGGAAGTTGGTGCTAATACGACAATTGATAGAGGAGCTATGGATAATACCGTCATACATCAGGGTGTGAAATTAGATAACCAAATTCAAATTGGTCATAATGTATCAATTGGTAAGAATACTGCGATTGCAGGATGTACAGGGATAGCAGGAAGTACTAAGATTGGTGAAGATTGCCTTATTGGAGGAAGAGTTGGTATTGCGGGTCATAATACTATCGCGAATAATGTTACATTAGTTGCCTTCTCTGGGGTGAGAGGATCACTAAAGAAACCAGGGATATATTCGGGTGCTATTGGTTGTATGGATTATAAAAAATGGAATAAAATAGAAGCGCGCATAAAAAAAATAGACACATATGTTGATAAATTAAAGAAGCTAGAGGAAAAAATACAAAGTATAGAGGAAAAGTAATGCATATAAAAGAAATATTAAATAAGATCCCTCATAGATATCCTTTTATATTAGTAGATAGGGTATTACATGTGAAAGAGTTTGTAGAACTTGTTGCTATAAAAAATGTTTCCATAAATGAACCATATTTTAATGGACATTTTCCTGGTAACCCGGTTATGCCTGGGGTATTAATTTTAGAATCCCTAGCACAAGCAAGTTCTATTTTTGCTCAGTGTTCAGGCGCAACTGTAAAAGAAAACGACATTCAAGTATTTGCTGCTATTGATAATGTTCGTTTCAAAAAGATAGTTGAACCTGGTGATCAGTTGATGTTAAAAATTGAATATGTTAAACATAAAAGAGATGTTTGGAAAATAAAGGGAACAGCGCTAGTTGAAGACGAAGTTGTATGTAGTGCAGATCTAACAAGCGCTACCAGGGAGTTTAATGAATGATTGACGAAAGAGCCCATATTGATCCTTCAGCAAAAATTCACAAAAGTGTCCAAATAGGGCCATGGTCCTATATAGGTGAAAATGTGGAAATTGGTGAGAACACTATTATTGGTTCACATGTTGTTATTAAAGGGCCTACAAAGATAGGTGCAGATAATCAAATTTTCCAGTTTGCTTCTGTAGGTGAGATATCCCAAGATAAAAAATTTAAAGGTGAGAATACCTATTTAGAAATTGGTGATGGGAATACTATACGAGAAAATGTAACTATTAACCAAGGTACTGCGGGAGGGAATGGTGTCACAAAAATTGGTAACCATAATTGGATAATGGCAAATGTTCATATTGCTCATGATTGCTTTTTAGGAGACAATGTAATTGTTGCTAATAATACAAATATTGCGGGACATGTTACTGTTGGAGATTGGGCTATTATT
>JABSQI010000176.1 GCA_013215905.1 Legionellales bacterium
CCTACATAATAAATATCTTCAAAATTAGGATCGTCAGTATACGAATATACCATATGAGCTGGATCCACATAATCTACTTTTATACCATTTGAAACATTAAATGTAGTTTTACAAGCTCCAATACCACATGTAACTAAATCGTAGTTAACTCTTCTTTTAGTTAAATCCCATTTGTTTTGATCTAATACTTGATTAATCGCTTCTTCTTCTGCAATTTCTACATTTTGTTTATAACTTAATTGCATATGAAGTTCTAATTCTTCAGCTGTTTGAGGAAGATTATTTTCTGGTATACTAGTTTGAGATAAATTTACTCCTAATTTTCCTTGTGCTTGTTTAATTATATCTCTAGCAAACATATCAGTTGCTATTGCTTGAGCATAATCAGTTCTTTTATTTAAAGATTGAGGATCTTGAGCAAAAGCTGAAATATCATAATCTTTATTAGATATTCCATTAACTAAAATATCTACAAATTTTGAAATAATAGGAACAGGTTTCCAGTCTAAATTAAGATAAGATAAATCTCCATTTATAGATAATTCATCTTTATATTTTTGAACTGATTGTTCTCCACGCGCATATAATCTTAAGTAATTATAATTGTTCCATGTAGTTAAATATCTATTACCATTAGCTCTACCTTGAGAAAACCATTCTTGCTCTATAGCTTGAGCAACTTGTTGACCATATTCCCAACTATCCTTCTCTGCGTCGCTAACTACTTGGCTAGGAAAAATGCTATTAGTATTATAATTTACTTTCATTTATTGTATAATTTTTGATACTGTTCCTCTATTATCATATCTTTTAATTCCTAAATCAACAGGATTCACTATTAATTTAGGTACAGGACGATACTTGTTTTTATTACAAGCCATTATAGCTAGTCCTGAACTAATAGAAGCATCATGTGTAGTTCTATTATTAATATTAAATTTTGCCCAATCTTCAAGTGTTCTTTGATGATACATATCACCATAAGTATTATCTTCTTTTAAACCGATAAAGTCTTCAATGTAACTTTCGATTGCAGCAGCATGTGCTTGTTTTATATCTTCACTAGAGTTAGGTATTCCACCTATCTCTCTTTCTGTTACAGATAATTTATTATAAATTTTATCAGGTCTATTCATAGAATATCCTCTATAACCTCTTCTTTTAAAATAATATAGTAATCTAGGTTTATTATTTTCTGCCAATATTGGCATTCCATAAAATATGCACGCCATTAATACATCTTCAAAAAACATTTCTGCGGTTTGTGGTCTCGCTATATATTCTAAAAAGAAATGATTAGGTGGAATATCTTCCATGCTAAATTTAGTTAAACCATGTAAAGATCCATTAGAACCTCTACCATCTACTGTTCCAGATATATCATAACTATCGCATCCAAATGCACCTAAATTTTCATTAGCAGGATATTTTTTACCTAATTTTAATATAATATTATTTTGTAATCTTTTAGGTGGAACCCAAGAAACAAAAAATCTACCACTTTTATTTGGTACAAAAATCACCTCTGTATCTTGTATTCCTCCAACCCATTGAAAAGAACCCTGAGTAATAACATGACTATGTTTTATATCAGCATTCCAATCTACTTGTTGATATATTTTAGTTAAATTAAATAACGAATTCTTAGACTCATCTCTAAAAGCATGTTTAGTAGTTCTAGGGAATTGTCTATAAAATTCATTTAAAGCATCTTGATCTTCACTTAAACCATCTACTTCGTTTTTCCAATAATCTAATACTCCTAATTTGATTTTTTGACCATGAGGATCTTCTTTGGGTTTTTCTGGAGTTTCGAATACAGGTACGCCATAAGCGTCAATGTATCCTTCGTAGTTCCATTCCATAGGTATGAACAAACTATATAATCCTGAGCGAGTCTGTCCATTGGCGTTTCTTTTTGTAACATCTGAGCTTTCATATAATTTTTTAAAATTTGCACCTCCTTTATCTAATGCATTAGAAGTAGATCCCATCATACATTTACCTATAATTCTACTACCTAATCTCAAACATGTTTTAGTTACACGCCAGTTGTTAAGAATATTATTAGGTTTTTCCCATTTACCACTCTCATCATGTACTAATAGTTTTAATTTTTCACCATCATAACTATTGTCTCCAGTATTTTTCCAATCTATTGTAGTATCTAATCCTTGTAATTCTTCTGCTACTTCCCCAGTTATAATCTTTCTTCTAGTAAATTTAGAAGCTGGTACTCTATATGCTAATTCTGTTTTAGGTCGATCCATACCATCTTGAATCGGTTTAAAAAAGAATGGATAATTAACTGATATAGGAACAACTTTATCCGTAAACATCTTTTTAGCATCTGGCCCAGTTTTAGATAATATTCCATATCGAGAATCACTTGCTAATGTTGCTAAGTTTACAACTTCACCTGAAGCCATAAAAGAAAACCCAGAACGTCTATTTTTTAAATAACACATTCCATAACATCGGGTATCCGCTTTACATGCTTCCCAAAATATAAAAAACAATCTATTAGCTTCTCTAAAATCCGGAGCTCCAACATCAATCTTACTCCATTGTAAATACATATAATGAGTACCTGTAAGATATGTATCAATATTTTTATTTTTAAACCAAAATCCTTCTTCTCTTCTTTTAAACTCTTCGTCTATATAATCATGCCATTGTTCCTTAAAGTCTTCTGGATATTCTTTCCATTCAAATACGGTTTTTATTCTATTTAATACTTTGGGATATTCTGATTTTTCCCAAGTATTACTTTCAAATTTTATAACCTTATTAGGGACTTTAGGTAAAGCTATTTTAAGATTTTGTATTTCGTATATTTCACCTATTTGTCCAGTCTTTGAAATCACCACTACATCATGGTCTTCATTATAACCGTATTTCCATTTCTTATATCTATTTAACCTTTTTATTACTTTAGGTTTAATATGATCATCTAAGACTTTATATACAGTTTGTTGGTACATTATTTAGACCTCCCTTCTGCAAATCCTTTAAAAGTTTTTTCTTTTTTAACTTCTTTAGGTTTATCTTCTAATATATTTTTTTCTTCCTCTATTCTTTTAAGAATTTCAAAAGCATCAAATATAGCGAGCTTTTTTGTAGCTGCAGCATTCTTTAATCTGTCAGCTGATATATCATCGTCTGAATCCACTATAGGCTCTTTAGCAACTTTGATTAATTCTTCAACTGCTTTGTGCCCAGCTTGGATTATATTCAGTTTGGTTTCCTTTACTTTCGCCATATTTAATAACAATATCTTTAGATTTCATACAATATAATAGTTGTCCATCAATTACAAATTCCCATTCACGCATAGGATTAAATCCTACTAGGTCATCTATATGGACATCAAGGTTAGTTAATATATCATTAGAATATTTTAATATACCTTGTTGTGGTTTCAGCATTTCTACTTTACTTTCATCAATATCTCTAATTGGGCTAACAAAACAATAATCTAAATTAGTTTGCCAATCATTTTTATTTTTATATAAATAGATTTGATCTAATGGGCAGAAATATAAATCTTCTGTAAAATAATTTCTACTATTCCTTTCATTCCCACGTACATCATACCATCTTCGAAATATATTATGATGCACTACAACTGTATCCCCTTCTTTTATATTAGTACATATAGCTGTCGGTGTAGAAATTACTTTGGCCATTCTGTTTATATATACAAATTCTTCTATACTTGTATTTACAATTAATTCAGAATCACCTATTTTTTTCGTATTATTATATCTACCATTTATAGGAGATATAATAAAATTAAATAATCCGTTCATTAATATTCTAAATCATACTCAACGGAAATTGCCATGTGAGAATTAAACTTCTTCCATGGTAAAATTTCATCGTTCTTTTTAATTAAAATATTATATGAATTATCTTTGTCTTCATGTAATATATGAGAGATCTCGTGTCCTCCATAAACCTGTTGGCCTACAGAATAATGCATAGCATCATTTTTATAATCAGATCCTATGCTTATTTTTCTTATATTATTCGACATTATTTTCGATTTCAGTATAAGTGCCATCTTCTAAATTAATATTAATAGCACCATACGTATCTTCTATTTCTTTTTTAAGCTTTTCTTGATCTTGATTTACACCAGCTAAATCATGTAAAGCTGCGTGCTTTTGAGATTCTAAAATTCCAATATTAGTACATATTGTTCTAATTTTATTTTGAAATTCTAATATATTATCTAACTCTTCTTGTTTTATTTTTTTTTCCATTTGATTTAATTTAATTTAATTTAATTTATTTTTTAAATATACTTGTTACTTTTTCTCCACTCCGTCCGCCAAAATAAGCTAGAACAACAGCCATCATAACATTCTCAAAAGTTGAATTCCAGTT
>JABSQI010000177.1 GCA_013215905.1 Legionellales bacterium
CATCGGATAAACCTATATTTTTGCTAAACATATGGTTTATTTTCCTAACAGATATATTAACTAGTAAATATATTGTTGGTAAGATAAATAGCGTGAAGAACGTTCCTAGGCTCAACCCACCAATGAGAACTATTCCAATAGCTTGTCTAGCCTCATGACCAGATTGGTTTGCAAGTATTAAAGGAATTGTTCCAAAAATCATTGCTCCAGTAGTCATTAAAATAGGTCTTAGACGAAGAGAGGCAGCTTGGACAATTGCTTTTTCTAGAGACATTTTTTTTAATAATTGATTTGCAAATTCTACTATCAAAATACCATGTTTTGTAATAAGTCCTATTAATGTGATTAGACCTATCTGGGTATATATATTTAATGAGTTACCAAATAGCCACACAAAACTTAATCCTCCTAAACAAGCTAAAGGGACTGTAAATAGAATGATGATTGGGTCAATAAAATTTTCGAACTGTACCGCTAAAATAGCATAGATAAATACAATGGCTAATAAAAATAAGAATTTCATAGTTCTTTCAGATTCTTCAAAAGATTTAATACTACCAGTCCAAGTTGCTTTATATGAAGGAGGTAATTTTTGGTTAACTTGATATAAAAATTGTTGTGCGGCGCTACTGAGGTCAGTATCCTTTGGTATATCAGTTGATATTATATCAGAGCGCATTTGATTATAGTGGAAAAGTGTATTAGGGCTAGTTGTTGAAACTATTTCTGATATAACACTTAAAGAGATTCTTTTTCCAGAAGAATTTGTAACATATAAGTTATTTAAATCCCATCTAGGTTCTTTCCCTTTAAGTGTAATCGGATAAATAATATCATCTTTTGTAAAACTTAAAGACCTAGAACCACTGAAGAATATTTCAATGGTTTTAGCGATTTGATTAGGTGATATATTCAGTTGTGCCATTTTATTTGTATCCATAATAATTTGGTAGTTTAATGTATCTAATTTTAGGTTGTGATGAAAATTCTGAAAGGTATCTTGATCTTTCATGTGTTTTCGAATGGATTCTACAACAGTAAAGAGTTTGTCATAATCATCTGTAGTAGAAATTGCAAATGACAAAGATCGTTCATCTATATTTCTGCTTATCCCGGGTAATCCAGTATTATCACTCCATGGAATTACGTCTATTGAGGGTATTTTTGAAACTAGAGGCCTTATGTAGTTTAGAATATCTTCGGCTGACCGTTTTCTTAAATTTTGTGGCTTTAATGGAAGAATTAAATTTGCTCCCCAATCACCCATAAAAACAATTTCAGATTTTGCTTCATTGATAGGATATATTTTAGATCTAACTAAGGAAATTTTTTCTTCCATAGCATGTATATCTTTTCCTGGTATTGAAGGGATATAGACACCAATGAATCCTCGATCTTCTTCAGGCGCGGTTTCCCTAGGTAAAATATGTAATAATAGAGTTATCAAATAAAAACACATTATTAGAATTGCAATGGATTTTTTCTTGTGTTTTATAAAAAGCCCTAAGTATCTCTTATAATAAAAAATTAATGAATCCAGATAATTGTCAATTTTAGGTAATATATGATTCTGATGGGGCTTTAATATCTTTGCACACATTAGCGGAGATAAACTTAGAGCAACAATGCCTGAAATAAGTACACTCCCTGCTAATGCTACTGCAAATTCTATAAATAATTCTCCAATCAATCCGCTTATAAATATTAATGGAGTATATACACTTATAAGAGTAAGAGTCATGGCAACAATAGCAAAGCCGATTTCTCTCGATCCTGAAATTGCAGCATGATATGGAGAAAGACCTTTGTCAATATGACTTTGTATGTTTTCTAATATTACAATAGCATCATCGACTACTAAACCTATAGCTAAAACCATAGCTAGTAAAGTAATAATATTAACGGAGAATCCAAATATTTTTAGAAATACAAAAGAACAAACTAAAGAAATAGGAATTGTTACCAGAGGGATAATTGTTGCTTTGATGTTTCTTAAGAATATAAATACTATAAGAAGGACAAATATTATGGCTTCAAAGATAGAATTTTCTATATTGTTTAGAGAATTTCTGATAAATTCTGCTTTATCAGTTACTACATTTATTTTTAAATCATGTGATAAGGTTTGTTTATAATTATTAATCTGTTTATTTACTAGGTTTGATACGTCTAAGGGATTTGCATCATTCGATTTGTAGATAGCTATAATTATACCAGGATTCCGGTTTATTCTTGATCTCATTTGAGTGTCATCAGTTATCAACTCTATATCTGCTACTTGTTTTAATATGATTGGATGTTGCTTAATTTTAGATTTGGTTGATGTTTTTTTTATTATTAAATTTTGGTAGTCTTTAATATTTTTCATCCTTGAGTTTAATGTCACAGGAATTTTATTTTGGAATTTGCCTGCGGGGAACGTGATATTGCTTCTTTGTAAAGCATCAAAAACTTCATCAGCATTTACCCCAAAAGCAAACATTTTCTTTGCGTCTAATATAATATTATATGTATATGTTTGCCCCCAAATAACTGTCGATGCAACACCCGGAATGTTTCTAAATAAATTTTTCAAATTTAAATTTGCATAGTGAGTTAATTCTGCATAATCCATAGAAGATGATTCGAGTGAAATTGACATAAAAGGCATACCATCTGATGAGGTTTTACGCTGAACAATAGGAGAATCTACTTCCTTGGGTAGGTGTACAAGACCGATGGCTTCTCTAATATGTATAAGTGAGTTATTAATAGATACATTATTTTTAAAATGCATAGTAATTTTACTTTCCCCATTTCTTGATTCAGAAGTTATTTTTTCAACTCCAGTTATTCCTGCTAATTTATCTTCCAGAGGGCTTGTGATTGTATTTTCTATTATTTCAGGGCTGGCATTTGGATAATAAGTCCTAATGTCTATCTTGGGAAAATGTATTTCAGGATAATCCCTTAAGGATAATGAGTTAAATGATAATAATCCAACAATAACAAGCATTATATTTAATATAAGGGTTATTACAGGATGTTTTATAAAATATGTTGTTATGTTCATCAAATTATTTTGTAGTACTAATTAATACTTATAGAAGCATCAGGATAAAGACGATTATGTCCATATAAAATAACTTTATCACCTTCTATTAAACCTGATTTAACTTCGATTAGTTCTTTGTTTCTTATTCCTAGAACTATAAGAGCTAAAACTGCCTTATTTTCTTTGGCAATGTAAACATATGTTTTTCCATCTTTAATAAAGATAGCTTCAAAAGGTATGATAATTACAGATGTTTTTTCTTGTAAGATTATACTAACATCTACAGTGGTGCCTATAATACAGTCTATACATTTGATGTCTACATATCCTGGACACATGTGAGTTTCTTCGTCTAACATTTTTTGTACATATGTTAAGTTATATTTTTTATTATTGATTAATACAACGGTGGTATTTGATACTTGTTTAGCAACAGAAAGAGGTAAATCAAATTCTACAATTAGTTTATCTGGATTATAAAAATTAACAATTGAATCACTAATATTAACTTGTGAGTCATTTTTAATCTTAAAATATCCAAGAACACCATCAAAAGGAGCGTATATCTTTAAATTTTCCAATCTAATTTTTTCATCTGTAAGTCTTTTTTGAGCGTCTAAGAATGCAGCTTTCTTAGTATCAGCAAGTTCTTTGCTTGATACACCTGATTTTGATAAATAGTTATCTCTCTCAAATCTTCTTTTTGCAATTTTTTCAGCTTCTTGTAAAATACTGAAATTACGTTCAATATCTCCATTTTCGATATTTGCTATTAATTCACCTTTTTTAACAAATTTCCCTGGCTTAGATAAAAATTTAATTACTCCTTTCTCTCTTGCAGATAAAACAGTATGTTGACTTGAGCGAATAGTTCCGATAAAAGTAGCAACTTGTTTTATATTCCCTTTTTTAGCAGCTTCAACCTCTACAATTTTTTTGTCTGGAGGAGAAGATTCTATGGGAGGGTGGTAAAAATTATAATAAAGAGATAGACTTATAATAATTAAGGCAATAATTAAAAATGTCTTTTTTTTTATTAATAATAGAATTGGATGTAATACTTTTAATTCCATAAAGTTCTCATATTGTATCTTTCTAATTTTTAGGATAGCACAGGAAATGCTGAGCTAAATATAATATGGATGATTTTCAGTCATAGGCTAAATTATCTAAATTATAATTTATTTGAACATATTAAGGTATTTATGTCAAATTTTATACTTGTTAAATATGGCAATAATTCTTATCTAAAACAATTAATTATGTTTTGAGTTAGGGCTCTTAGTTTTCTTCAAAAATACAATTATTTCTTATAAAACCGTTATTTT
>JABSQI010000178.1 GCA_013215905.1 Legionellales bacterium
ATAAATTCGTTTTTTAAAGTTTTGAAAGATTAACTTCGTGAAAAAAAGAAGTTTTGATAAAAAAACGATTTTGTTTTGTGAAAAACTTTTTCATGGCTTCAAATTGTGGGTAATTTTTTGCTCTATCTCCTTCTATTCTACCCCAGTGAGTGCCTCCTAGCCCGCTAAGATCTACAGCATATAATCCAATATCGTTTAACCTAAGAAGGGTTTGTTTAGAAAATCCACAACCTGTTTCTTTTAGAATTACAGGGATTTTTAATTTATTACAAATTCTTGTAAGAGCTAATAAACTCCCTCTATAGTTAGTATCTCCATTAGGCTGAATACATTCCTGAAGGGGATTGGTGTGTACAAAAATTGCCTCTGCCTGTATTGGTTCTAAGATATTTTCTATTTCATTATCTTTGCTGGTAATTAGTTGAGCAATACCAATATTGCCAATTAATTTAACTTTAGGGAATTTTTTCTTAATTTCTATCCATTCATCTCTTGCTGAACTATCATATAGTTGTCTACGTTGTGAGCCTACACCCATAAGCCATCCAGTTTGCTCGCAAGCTTTTGCCAAGGCATGGTTAATTTTTTTACCTGCTTCATGCCCAGCCGTCATAGAACTTACCAGAAATGGTGAAGGAAGTTTCAAATTCAAAGAGTTAGTATCTATAGAAATATCGGAAAAATTAATATCTGGTAGAGCTTCATGAATTAAACTTATGCTGTTTAAGCCAGCAAGATGTGCAGTTTGATTTTTATCTTTTAGAGCCATCTGGATATGCTCAACTTTACGTTTGGTAAAATCAATTAACGGCTCTTTACATGAATTATTATTCATAATTATTTAGTCCAACTAATTAACCATTATATTATAATAATGGATTATATTTAAACCATAATATAGAAATATTTAAATATTTAGCTATTTTGGCAAAAAAATTGCATTAAAAATACTAAGAATAACAAGGGACTTAAGTGCAATAAATGAACAAAAGATTAAAAATATAGCATATTTTGTAAAGCCTTGATTAGTAGATTTCATTTAAGAAAATTTTGTAAATACTTTAAAGGAGAGGATATATGAACAAACAGCAATTAGAAAATTATGTTAGGTTCTTAAAAAGTGTCCAAAAACCAGATTTAGAAGGAGTTTGGTTAGACGGTAGAGATTGCGCTGAAAATAAACTTTCTTTGCAAGAGAATCCCTATAATAAAGATTCAAAAGAATACTTCTATTGGAATGAAGGATGGTGGGCTGGCTTTTATGAAGAAGAACAAATTTCTTTATTGAATGAGTCAGTGTCATTAATAAAAAACAGAAATTTATCCTCCAAACTTGATAAGAAAAAATCAATGAAAAATTCTTTTAAAAAGGTAATTGATGAGATTAATAATTGGGTTGAAGATATAGGATATATATTAGGTACTTTTATGGGTGGTATTATTGTGTATGAATTGGTAGATCTTGCTTTATAATGAATAATTACTTTTTCTTTCTGCCAAAAATGGCCATGTTTTAGTTATTTGCTTATTTTTATTATAATCAATACTTGCAAATAAGATTGTTTCTTCAGATGATGCTGTTGTTAGTATATCTCCAAATGAATCACATATAAAGCTATTGCCCCAAAATTCAATTCCAGTTTCAATATTATTTGGGTTTGGTTCAAATCCAATTCTATTGCACGACGCTAGTGGGATCCCATTGGCAATAGCATGAGACGTTTGAATGGTTTTCCAAGCATTTAATTGTTTTAATTTTTCTTGAGCTGAATCTTGTGGGTTATAGCCAATTGCTGTTGGGATAAGAATTATATCAGCGTTATTTAATGCGAGCTTTCTTGCTGCTTCAGGAAACCATTGGTCGTAGCATATTAAAATCCCAAGATTACCATAAGATGTTTTAATTGGAGCGAATTCAAGGGGACCACTTGTGAAATAAAATGATTCATTGTATTCTTGGCAAGAAGGGATATGAACTTTCCGGTATTTACCTATAATACCCCCTGTTTTTTCAATAACAAGGGCAGTATTATATAATTTATTTTCAGGTGACCTTTCATATATAGAAATTATTAAAACAATTTTTAATTGCTTAGCTAACTTTGCTATTTTTGTAATTTGTTGGTTAGGGATTGGTTTGGCATATTTAAAATACTGTTCATCTTTTGTTTGGCAAAAATAAGGGTATTCATGCAATTCTGATAATAGGACTATATTAGCTTTTTTTTGAGCTGCTTCATGAATATTCTTGACGGTTTTGGTAAAATTTTCATTAAAATCTGGAGAGATTTTTTGCTGGATTAAGGCTAATTTAATTTGCATAATACCTCTTATTATATAGTAAAATTTAATTTAGTTCTTAGCTAATTGCATAGTACTACAGTGTATACCTCCTCCTTGTTGAATAAGGGTACAACAGTCTACCATAGAGATAGTTTTATTTTTGCAGTATTTATTAAATATGTTTTTTACCTGAATATCTAGGTTGATACTAAATGATGGAACAATTATGGAGTTATTGGTTATCAGAAAATTTAAATAACTAGCTGGAAGTCTTCGGTTATTCTTTAATATTGGGGGTGGGGTAGGTATAGGGACAAGTGTATATTTTTGTTCTTGAGAATTAGTAATATATTTTAGCTGCTCTTCTATTTGTAAATAATTATTATAATGTTCGTCATTTTGGTCTTGGCATTTAGCATAAAATATTGTGGTGGGGTCGATAAATCTGACAAAATTATCTATATGTGCATCTGTGTCATCTCCTGCTAAGTACGTATTTTCTATCCAGTAAATTTTCTCTATAGCAAAAACTTGTTTTAGTTTTTTCTCTAGGGTAGTTTTGGAGATATCATTTCGATTAGGATTAAGTAAACAGGATGTTGTAGTTAGTAATGTTCCTTTTCCATCTGTTTCAATGCTACCTCCTTCTAAGATTAATTCTTCAGTTACTAAAGTGCTTATTAAATCTTGTTCGAGCATTTTTTGTGGTACTCTATTATCATAGTTAAATGGATATTTGTTTCCATAGCCATTGAAGGTGAATTCTATAAATGTCAGTTTTTTATTATCTAAGCAGGATAAAGGGGCGTAATCTCTTATCCAAGTATCATTTGTTTGAATGATCTTTAATTCTATGTTTGTCAGATTAGCTTCACCTGGTTCCAATTGTTTGATAATTTCTTCTTGGTGTTCTTTAGAATGAGCTAGAATTATAATTTTATCTAGTTGGGATATTGTTGTTACTAATTCTATATAAGTTAGTTGAATTTGGTTATAAGATTTATACCAATCACTATATTTGTGGGGCCATGTAATCAAGATATATTTCTGTGGATACCATTCGGGTAGTAAAGTTAATTTCATAATAAAATAATTAATTAAATTGCTCTTTATTTCATAATTTAATATCTTAGCTTTTTTAAAATAATTGCACACGAATTATTTTAAAATTGTAAATATATGAGTGTTTTAAAACTAACCAATTTAAGTTTAGTTTACTGTATGACTGGTATCTAGCATGAGTTGAATGTATGATGAAAGCTGATTGCTGTATATTGAAATTCTATGTTTAAATTGTTTCCTGTATATATAGGTTTGCGTTACTCATGTTCGAAAAAACATCAGTGGTTTGTTTCATTTATAGTGTTAGCTTCAATGATAGGTATAGCTTTAGGTGTTTGCGTCTTGATAACTGTTCTTTCTGTCATGAATGGCTTTAATGATGAGATAGAAAATCAGATATTTAAAATGGCTCCCCATATTCTAGTATCTAATTTAAATTTTAACAAAAAAAAGCAGTTAGAATTTATAAACGATATTAAAGAAAATTCTCAAATAAAAAACTACTCTCCTTATATTTTAGAATATGGTTTGATAAAAACTGCTGAAGACTTAAAGCCTGTTGTGGTTCATGGTATAGAGCCAGAACGAGAACAAAAAATTTCGGCGATATCTAATAACATATTAGTTGGTAAGCTGACTGATCTTACAAGTGGTAGTTTTAGAGTCATTATAAGTCAAAAATTAGCTAATGATCTTGGATTATCTTTAAGTGATAAAGTATTAATTATGATCCCGAATGCGAGGATGAGTCCTGTAGGTTTAATGCCAAGATATAAACGCTTTAGTATTAGCGGTTTTTTCCATGGAAGTAATAAATTAGGGATAGATAATAGTTATATAATGATTAATATTGATGATGCTAAAAAATTGTATCAGTATGACGATAGGATTACGGGTTTTCGATTGCAGTCTAATAATCTATACGCAGCTCCAATAGTTGCCAATAAATTGAGAGGGATATTGCCTTTTGACTATTATGTTAGCGATTGGACAATGCAGTATG
>JABSQI010000179.1 GCA_013215905.1 Legionellales bacterium
AGGTTCTTATGACTTCTATAAAACTTCATGGAAATATCTAAATGATGCTTCTACAAGAGGTGGTTCTACTAATTTTAGCGGAGCTAGTAATGTTGAAGGAGTATTAGTACCTGCTGGTACATCTACTGTTTATGACCAAGTTCTTGGTACTAACATTAGACGTCCTTTCTTACACGTATGATATAGAGCTTCTCAAGCTGATGATAGAAGAATGAAATCTTGGTTAACTGGATCTGTTGGTGGTGCTTACACTTCTGACGTTGATGTTATGCAAGTAAACTTCTTATCAGAAAGATGTCTTTGTGTACAGGCTGCTAATAACTTTGTACTATTTAGTGCATAAGCATTTATAAAAGGGAAAGGGCGTTAAAAAGCTTAGCTCAATGAACGCCCTGAACCTTTATTTTTTAACTATTTAATTATATTATATTATGGCAAAAAAGAGTAAAGAAACTCAAGAAACTCAGGTTGATGACTGGGAAGTAAAAGATAGAACTTATTACTTAAATTCACATCACACTCCTGTTACTTATACTATACCAAGTAGACACACAAGAAAGCATCCTTTATTGTATTTTGATGCAGAAAAAAAAGAACAGAGAGCATTAAGATATGCAACTAATCAACCTTCCCCATTTGAAGATGAACAAAAAGGCGAAGCAACATTAGAACATATTGTTTTTAAAGATGGAACATTATTTGTACCTAAAGAAAAAGTAAATTTACAAAAATTATTATCATTATATCATCCAAGAAAAGGAAAAGATTATAATGAATATAATGCAGTAAATGAAGCTAAAGATGATTTAGTAGATTTAGAAATGGAAATTATGGCATTAAATGCTGCAAGGGAAATTGAAGTAGGTCATGCTGAAGCAATCTTAAGAGTAGAAGTAGGCAGCAAAGTAGCTAATATGTCTTCCAAAGAAATTAGAAGAGATATTTTAAGGTTAGCAAAACGTAACCCTAGACTATTCATTAGTTTAGTACAAGATGATAATGTTGAATTAAGAAACTTTGCGATTAAAGCAACAGAACAACATATAGTAAAATTATCGCAAGATCAAAGATATTTTATGTGGGGAAGTAATGATCGTAAGTTAATGACTATACCTTTTGATGAAAATCCATATTCAGCATTAGCTGCATGGTTTAAAACAGATGAAGGAGTAGAAGTTTATAAAACAATTGAAAAGAAAATCATCTAAACAATAACATAGGATGGGCGGCCAACAACGCCGCCTTTTTTATTATAAAGAAATTAAAATGGCGGTAAACGTAGATATAGTTTATAAAACGGTTTTATTAATCCTTAACCAACAACAAAGAGGATATGTCACACCAGACGAATTTAATAAATTTGCTACACAGGTTCAAAGAACAATGTTTGAAAGCTATGCTAGTGATTTAAATCAACAATACCGTTTACCTCAAAACGATACCGAATATGGTAATCGTGTAAAAAACATTGAACAAATGCTAGAGCCTTTCCAATCTATTGGGCCAGCATCCTTTAACACTGATAGATTTACCCTTCCTGGTATTTCTACTACTCCAGCTTTTTCACAAACATTTGTAGGTAATCCACCAATTGACGGTGTGAATACTGTATTTACTGTTACGGCTTGGACTACAGCACAGTCTCAAAATGCTGATGTTAAAGTATTTTTAAATGGTGTAGAGCAAGCACCAGCAGCTTATACATGGAGCAGCAATAGTAATATACTTAATATGGCTGTAGCGCCATTAATTGGTGATACATTATTAATACAATTATTTCCAAATCAATTTTATAGAATTGGTACAGTTATATATACTAATCCATATAATGTAAGTAAAGAGGTTCAATATATTCAACGAAATGAATTAATCAAACAAGAATTATCTCCAATAACTAGACCTACAGAAATGTTTCCCGTATATTTATACGAAAGAAATGATTTATATATTTATCCACAAACTATACAAAGTGGAATTCAAGTTTCTTATTTAAGAACTCCATTAGATGTAGTATGGAATTATACAACTGGAGGACAAGGAGAATATATATATAATGCAAATGGAAGTCAAGATTTTGAATTACATCCATCAGAGCAAACTGAACTTATATTAAGAATATTAGTATATGCAGGAATAGTAATTGAAGACCCAGCGGTAATTCAGTTGGCTGCAGGAATAGTACAACAAGAAGATCAAAATGAAAAATCATAATTAGATGGCACTTATAACTGAAAACAATACTCAATATTATGTTGGAGAACAATTATTTGTAGTTGATCCCGCGGCTTTATCTGGGCCCTTTACAACTACTTTTAATACCGACTTAATATATTATACTAATGATACAACCGCATTAAATTTTCCACTAAACAATTTTGACATGTTTATAAGTGTAGATGGAGGAATTACTTTTACTCCTTATACACCACAAGCTAATCCTTTATATGCATTGCCTACAGGAAATGTAGTAGGTAATACTATCACATTAGCTAATCCTTTAGCAGCGGCTAATGTATTTATGGTAAAATTAAGAGAAGGTGCAATATGGGAAAATTATGGCGGATATTCATATATTAGTTTAGAAGATGTAATTAATAACTTTATGTTTGCATATGTTGGTTATCAAAAGCTAATTCAAAATGTAGGAAGAAATGAAGTTATATTTCATGCTAAAAGAGGATTACAAGAATTTAGTTATGATACTTTAAAATCTGTTAAGTCTCAAGAATTAACTATTCCACCATCAGGACAAATTCCACTACCACCAGATTATGTAAATTATGTTGGATTATCTTATGTAGATGGGCTAGGTGTTAAACACCCAATATATCCTGCAGATAATTTAACTTCATCCCCTTATCAAAGACCTTTACAAGACTCAGCGGGTATTCCAATATCTGATGCTAATATGAATATGATAGAAGGAACTTCTATTACAGATGCTAGATGGAGAGCTGCTAATACAAGATTAATAACAGGAAACTGGTGGATTAATTTTGCATATAATACAGATTTTTGGTTTGATGGTTATCCTTATTTATGGTTAACTCAATTGGGTCAAAGATATGGTTTAGAGCCACAAACTAGTCAAATGAATGGTTGGTTTAATTTAGATGAAAGAGAAGGTAAAATAGCTTTTTCAAGTAATCTAATTGATGGAAGAATAATAATATTAGATTATATATCTGACGGATTAGCTTATGACCAAGATATTAAAATCCCTAAATTAGCTGAAGATGCAATCTATGCATGGATAATTCATGCGATCATGGCAAGCAGAATGGGACAACCAGAATATGTAGTTGCTCGACTTAAAAAAGAAAGAAGCGCAAAATTAAGAAATGCTAAAATTAGGTTATCAAATATTAAACTTAATGAAATAGTACAAGTAATGCGTAATAAATCTAAATGGATTAAACATTAATTAAATGCCAGAAATTAAAAATAATTTTCTAAAGGCCAAGATGAATAAAGACTTGGACGATAGATTAGTACCAAATGGCGAGTATAGAAATGCAGTAAATTTACAAATTAGCAGATCTGAAGGCTCAGACGTAGGTGAATTCGAAACTATGCTTGGTACTACTGAATTAGCTTATTTAAAATTAGGTTCTGCATTTGATTCTCTTACAGGAATTAAACCTTATGCAGGTAAAGTTATTGGCCAATATACAGATGAAGCTAATGGTAAATTATATACTTTTAGCACAGGTTATACAGGCGCTGGAGTTACCCCAAGAGATATTCAGGTATTTACAGGAGGTGGAGTTCCGGTAATTGGAAGTACTTTTGTATTATATGATGGTGCCGGTAATGTATTAGACCCAGTGGCTTTAGGTGTTAAGGAAGGCATGTTATTATGGGGAGATGCTATAGATAGTTCGCTTAACGCTGATTTTGACCCTTATGTTACACAAGTTACTAATGCTAATATTACTATAAGTTGGGATACAGCGGGCAGTATTGCTTCTGGCTTACCTTTTACTATTGGCTGGTGTAATAAAATACATGTTTACGATATTAGAAACCAAACTACTACTCTATTAGTTGAAGGTGGATTTTTAAACTTTAGTACTTTAAATAGAATATATGGGGTTAATCTTTTAGAAACTCAATTATTTTGGACAGACAATAGAAATCAACCTAGAAAAATTAATGTAGATTTAGCTAATCCTAATGCTATAGCACATCCAACTTATTATACTAATGAGGATTCAATTTCTGTATGTAAATATTATCCTTATGAATCTCCTAAGGTTTTAGAGCAAGTTACCCAAACTAGTGCTAATGGAGAAACATTTGCTAATTTAGTACCTGCAGCTACAC
>JABSQI010000018.1 GCA_013215905.1 Legionellales bacterium
TTGCTTAATCTCAACTAAAAAGGCAACCTTATTTTGAGATTTTACTGTAACAGTTAAATGTATAGTAACCTCATGTTCATCATTACCAAGAAATTTAGAGCTAGTATGTACATCTAAATTCATTTCTGGTTTCCATTCTGTATTAAACACCTCTGGAACTTCTGGAGACTCAAAAGAAACATCTTTAGTGTAAAATTTTTGAATCATAAATTTTTGCTCGGTAGTAGACATAGCTTTCCTTATATTATTTTTTTACCAATGGCAATCCAGAAGATACCCATTCTTGAATACCTCCCTTAAGCGCGTATATTTTCTCAAAACCACCTTTCTTCAAAAGTTCTGCCCCGCTTACACAGGTTTGTCCATTTTGACATGTAACAATTATTGGTTTATTTTTATACTTCTGTAACTTCTTAAAATTATTTTCTAAACCAGCTAAAGGACAATTAACAGCATTGACGATATATCCATCATTGAATTTAGTTTCTTCTCTTATATCCAGTATTACTCCATTGTCATGGTTAACTTTTTGCACACATTCGCTTGTTGTGAGCATTTGAATACCTCTAATTACTTTATTTGACTCAGTTTGAAACAACCAGGCCAGTAAAACAATAAAAGTTCCTGTTAACACCCAATGATTAACTAGAAATTCTAGAAATTTTTCCACAAAATTCTCCTAAATCTAATATTTAGATATTATTACATAATTAAATCACTAACAACAGACTAACTAAATTAGCTTTTAGCTGATAAAATATCTATACTGTTTAAAATTAATCATTAAAATGAACAATGCCTAAAAAACCCGTAATACTTACAATACTCGATGGATTTGGGTATTCTGAACAAAAAGAACACAATGCTATCCATCTCGCCAAAACCCCCTTTTTGGATAAACTTTGGGATACCTTTCCAAGAACATTAATTAACTGCTCTGGTGAATCTGTAGGATTACCAGAAGGACAAATTGGCAATTCAGAGGTAGGTCATATTCATATAGGTAGTGGAAGAACAACTTTACAGTCATTACAAAAAATTAACAAATGCATCGACCAGCAAAATTTGAATTCAATTGATATTTTTAACAATATTTGTAATAGTAAAAAACGTATCCATCTAATAGGATTATTATCAGATGGAGGAGTTCATTCTCACATCGAGCATTTCAAAAATTTTATAAAACAGCTTTCTTTAACTAATCCTAACATCATTATCCATGCTTTCTTAGATGGTAGAGATACTCCTCCTAGATCAGCAGATTCTGCAATTTCTGCAATTAATTCTATATTACCCAATGCAGCTACAATCGCCTCAATCTGCGGCAGATATTATGCTATGGATAGAGATAACAATTGGGAAAGGACTAAGCTTGCTTATGACATGCTACATGGCACAGCAGAATTTCAGGCAAAAAATGCCGTTGAAGCTCTGCAACAAGGATATGAAAGGGGTGAGTCAGACGAATTTATAAAACCTACCATATGTGCAGATAATAAATTTTTTATAAAAAATGACGATATTATTATTTTCTTAAATTTTCGTGCTGACAGAGCAAGACAACTATCTCAAGCTTTTATAGAACATAATTTTACCCACTTCCCCACAAGAAAAACAAAACTTTATGATTTTATTACTATGACTGAATATGACAAAAATTATCCTTGTTCAGTACTATTCCCACCTACAAATATTAAAAATACTCTTGGTGAATTGATATCTAAAGCTAATTTACGTCAATTAAGAATAGCGGAAACAGAAAAATATGCTCATGTAACTTATTTTTTTAATGGAGGAATAGAAAAAAAATTCAATGGCGAAGATCGGATTTTAATTCCATCCCCTAAAGTTGCAACATATGATCAAAAACCTGAAATGAGTGCTGAATTAGTAACACAAAAATTATTAGAAAAAATGCATGAATACGATTTTATTGTTTGTAATTTTGCAAATGCTGATATGGTAGGACATACAGGTAATTTAACTGCCACTATAAAAGCTATTGAGGTTTTAGATCAAAGTTTAGAGAAAATTCATAATCACCTAAACCAACTAGAAGGATGGATGCTAATTACAGCTGATCATGGAAATGCTGAAAATATGTATAATAACTCTAGTGAACAGCCACACACAGCACATACGAATAATCTTGTTCCATGCATTCTTACTAGTAAATCCATGACTGTTACTCAACAAGCTCATGGTTATTTAACAGATATAGCCCCTACAATATTAAATTTAATGCAAATCCCTATTCCAGAAGAAATAACAGGCACTCCTCTATTCTCTGTTAAATAAAAAATAGAGCTTATTTTTAGAACTAGAGATCAAAACAAAGACAAGCAAACCTGTAACCAATGAAATAATTATTTATTATACTCAGATTGTAACTTAATCTTCATTGCAGTATTGCAAATTTTAATGAACTTTAATTTATACCAAATAGTTTATAGAATTTCTTCTGATTCAAAAACCAGAAGAAATTCTACGAATATTTCTATAGTATAGTGCATCCTAAGTTTTCTAAATTATGATAGTATCCAATTTTGTTATTTCTATTGGAATACAATTCATAACTTAAAAAATTCACAACTTGTTGACAACCCACATCCGCACTTCCTCTAAGACAGTTGATAGTATTAATTACTGAATTTTGTGCGCGCTCCTCAGTATTATCTGTCGGAGCTGAAATACTCACTGAGAACCTCATATAAACTTCATGCTTTTTTGCAGAAGAGAAACTTATCTCTGCATAAGATGCTCCTTTAGTGTAAAAGAAAGCACTCCCTACATTTGTTCTACCAATTCTCATCAAATGTTCAGTTCCTATATGTTCATTTTTATCATCATATAAATAAATTATCCCATATGGATTTGAAGATTTATCTACCGATCTTCCATCCCATGTATACTGTTCTCCAAACCAAACTAAACCACTATATTTATCATGTGTTTTTGCTGATGAATTATTAATATTTACAATATTATCTTTTCCATTCAAAATAATTCTAACAGTCTCACAATTATGAACATTAGGTTTTGTTCCCGGAATAATTACCATATCTGTTTTATTCTGTTGTATTTCCATATCTATCGTATGCAAACTAAAAGCACTTAAACAAAAGCTAAAAAGAAATGAAATTAATTTTATGAATCTGAATTGCAGCATAAATTGACTCCTTTCATAAACTATATATTAGATTTAATTCATTAAAACATATCAAAGAATAAATTACAAAATTTATTTTACGATAGTACAATAATTTTTCTTAACTAATTTATTTAACATTTTAACAAGACTTAATATACCAAGATATGCAGTATATGATTTATTGACTTGTCAATATAATAGCAATGCTTCTGACTTAAAGTCAGAAGCATTTAATTAATAATTACATTATCAGACATTCGTCTTCTTTATTATCATCTTGACTGTTATTTGAATTAACATTATTTGTCGCAATTTCATCAAGATTTAATGTAATGTGAGTAACAACCGGATGTAACTTAACACTTGAAAAATCCATCTCGATATAACTTATATTTTCCTCATCAACATTAAAGCTTGCATTACCTACATTAGTCTTAAAAAAACGATTCAGACTTTCTGTTCTAATGTGTTGATTTTTTGAGTTGTATAAACGAATCTCTGATTGCATATTACTAAACTTATTTACTGATCCGCCATCCCAAGTATAATCAGAGCCAAACCATATCATTCCACAATTCCCATTTGGATCCGTTTTCGATGAATTAACAGCAATTTTCAAATTTTTTCTACCTTGCAAAGCTGACAAAGTAATTCTAACAGTATCTCCACTAGCAGTATTTTTTGCTCCTGATGGGACTGTAACAATACCCAACATATTCGAAGAATTCATATCAATTGTTTGCACTGAGGAAGAGCTAAGACTTAGACCTAGGCCAACTAAAACTAAAACTGATTTCACTAATATTTTTTTCATAATTGCCTCTTTTAGTTAAATTAAATTTTCTCATGTCATTAAATCATACTTAACCTAAAAAATCTCCCAGATTTTATTTATGCAAAAACTGCTTACACCTAAATCCTGAAATTAAAGCAGTTAGCAACTAATACTAAGTTAGTATTTTAACAAACAATTAATCTAGAAGTGTAAATATCACACTTTAAGAGTAATTAATATTTAAATGCAACTTAGCAATAAGAATTAATCCCTATTCAAAAATAATATGTTGTTAGATTATTACGCGGACTTAATGTGCAAATGCTGCATATATGTTGCAAATAAATATCTAATAGACTAATAATAGTTTTTATCAAACATCATTAAATAAATAACTAAAGACTGCGCAAGCACAAAAACGAACTATACTTCTTAAATAAAATATATTTTCCTAGGAATTTTAATGTTCAAGATAACTACTTATTTAATTTCCATAAATGCTATTTTAACAATACTAGCACTTCCATGTAATGCTAAAGAAACAAAAGTAAAAATAAACACAATTCAAGAATCCGAAAAGAATGTAAATATACATCCTGCAATCGAAGATATCAAAAGATTTACCACAGCAATTAGTCAAATAAAAAGCTTCTATGTAGAAGATATCGAAGACACTAAACTATTTGACGACGCAATTAGAGGCATGCTTAAAGGTTTAGACCCTCACTCTGGCTATCTATCAGAAGAAGAATACAATGACCTAAAAACCGTTACCAAAGGTTCATTTGGAGGCTTAGGTATAGAAATAACAAGTGAAGATAATTATATCAAAGTGATTGCACCAATTGATGATACCCCGGCTAAAAAGGCAGGCATTAAAGCAGGAGATTACATCATCAAATTGGATGATACTTCTGTCCATGGGATGTCTTTAAAAGAGGCCGTCAAAAGAATGAAAGGGAAAAAAGGAACTTCTATTACTCTAACTATATTACGTAAAAATAATGCACAGCCTTTAGTATTCAAAATTACCAGAGATATAATAAAAATTAAAAGCGTCAAATCAGAACTTTTTGAAGATAAATATGGATATATCCGTATAAGCCATTTCCAAGAAAATACAGCAAGAGATTTTATAAAAGAAATAAATAAATTAAATAAGCAAAGTAATGGAGTAATCAATGGATTAATTCTAGATTTAAGAAATAATCCAGGTGGTCTACTAGATGCTGCTATTAGTATTTCAGATTCTTTAATTCATAATGATCAAAAAGGAGAAGAAGAAAAAATAGTTTATACAAAAGGTCGTCTTCCAGGTACAAATTTCACGGCAATTGCTACTCCTGGAGATATTTTAAAAGGGGAACCTATTGTTGTCCTAATTAATGCTGGTTCTGCTTCAGGATCTGAAATAGTTGCTGGAGCTTTAAAAGACAATGAACGTGCTCTAATAGTTGGAACACAAAGTTTTGGCAAAGGTTCTGTACAAACAGTAATTCCCCTAGATACTAAAAGAGGAATTAAACTAACCACTTCCCTATACTATACTCCAAAAGGAACATCAATTCAGGCAAAAGGACTACAACCAGATATAATTATAGAAGAAAAGGAATTTGTTAGTAAAAAAGATAACCAGAAGATTAAATTTGATGAATCTACTTTAGATGGTCATATCAAGACTCAACAGCAAAAAATTAATGATAAAGAACCAAATATCAAATCAAAATACCTTGATGGAGATTACCAGCTTAATGAAGCACTCAATATGTTAAAGGCAATGAAGATAGCTTCTAACAATGTTAGACAACAGTAACAATATATAGATTGCTTTGTTACTAAAATAGTCTTTATTGTCTGTTTTGAACTACTTTATTTATATATTGTAACAGCTTCGACATTATTGCCATCCGGATCAATAATAAAAGCAGAATAATAACCATCTTCATATTCAGGCCTAAATCCTGGAATACCATTACATTTTGCTCCATTTTCCATAGCTGTTTGATAAAATAATTCAACTTGCTGCATACTTGCTGCATTAAAAGCAATATGTACAGCTACAGATAGTTTAGATTCATTACTTGCTTGACGGATCTCAAACATATCATGAACGCTAGTGCCATAACCAACAACTGTATTATCTATTTCTAATACCGTCTGATATCCTAATATTTTCATTATAGAATCATAAAAATTTTTACTAATTTCTAAATCTTCTACTTTTATCTGTATGTGATTAAATAATTTCATATATTTTAAATTTCTCTGAAATATGACGTTAACACATTGGATTAAACCCTACCATAAAAAAATCTTCCCTTACTAATTTTTTGCAATATATTTTAGCTAGACTCAATCTATTCAACAATTAATAAACCAACAATATTGCATCCTCAGAAGCAATAATCACTAAACATAAAATTTTGAAAAGATATCTTTTTAGGATATTGATTTTTTAAGATCTTTAGCTATTTTAATAAAATTTAAAGGGTTCATATTATCTTCCACACACCAACATGCAGCTAGGACTGCTCTGACAAATGTCCACTCTAATAAAACTGAACTTTCTATTGATAAAATTTTTGATAATTCATGAATTCTATTTTCTATTATATTAATAAAATCCAAAGTTATAAGACTATGAGGATTAATTATAAATGCGGAGATTTCAAAAGATATTGAGCCAACAATACCTTTAGGATCAATCATCACCCAATCCCCCTGATAATTCATGACATTGCCATGATGTAGATCACCATGTATCAAGCTTAGCTCTTCTTTATCTAATGAATTAATCAGATATAAGGCCTTGGTAATAAGCGCATTATCAATTTCATCATTATATTTTATAGATTTAAACCAATGATGCATATGTGAATATTTTTTTGGCAGATCAAAAACAATCTTACTATGCATATATTTCTGTATGAACATACTATAAATAGCGATTGACTCTTTTTCTCGTTCTGGGAAATAGTCACTTAATGAAAAATCTGCCTTAGCTAACAATAATGCCTTGTACTCCTTCAAATATCCTAAAAGCTTAATACAATGTTTGCCCTGCATAATTTGTAAAATTGCCAATTCATTTGAAAATTGTTCTTCATCAAAGATTACTTTAACTACAGCTTCATCAGACTCTACATTAACAAACACGATATAACTATAACTTAGTTCTGTACAAATTTTAGTGATAGAGAAATTCCATTTATTTGCACATCTTTGTATAATTAATGGTAATTGTTTCAACCAATGCTCGCCTTTTTCTCCATATGTTTTAATAATATTTTCAAAAAACACAGACATAGATTTATTTTACCTAAAATTATTCTTTATTCTCAATATAGATGATATTCTATGACGCAATCTGAATACAAGGAAATATTATGGTTTACAAGAAGACTTTATTCTAAACACTAGTCATTTTTGGTCTTATATTCCTATTAGATTTCATAGTACACGGACGTTTACTGACGAATTTCTATAATGTACTTCAGATTTATGGAGAGACAAAGACAATTATATAATGGGAATAATGCTTACCAGTCAATTAATTTTTGCACTGTTTATTAGTATATTGTGTAAATGTACCACTTTTGTGTTATAAAATTTTATTTGCTTTAGATATACTTGGAATTAAAAGTATTTTACAATATCACAATTTTGATTCTTTTTTGAATTTTAAGACTATATTTTTATTCTTTACCTTCAGACATCTAGCATCCTAATGATATATTGGGAACATTTTCACTTTGCTCTAACAAAATTTTAGAAAATATATTTAGAATTTATCTATAGAATAATTTATACTGGCAATTATCTAGATAAATAGACATTAAAAATGAGTTTAATTAACAAATATCATAGATATGCATTTGAAAAAATAAGGTCAGCTCAACCTGTTGTATTGTTAAATGGGCCATCTGTTCAAAGAATAGAAAATCATATTCAAGAAATAAAAGACAGGAATATTCTTTATTGTGCAGTTAACAACAGATTCTCCATCGAGAAAGGCATCTTACATAAAATTAATAGAAAAATTGATATTTGGCAAATAAATTGCACGCTAGAAGCAAGAAGATTGTCAAAAGAAATAATTGATTTCTTATCAGACAAAGACTCTTTGTTATTTTTAACAACATCAGAGGCTTTAAGTAAAATAATTGATGTACTTGAATTCAATAAAGAAACTATAGATTTTTCAAAAATTTTTCTTCTAGATAGCATACACTATAATCTGTGTAGCACCATAGATAATTTGCATACTCCTGCGCAATGGGGGAAAATAAATGCACTTGGATTTTTAATATGTTTTTTTACCTTATTGGATCCTGAAAAAAATATATATTTATTTGGCTGTGATGGGTTAGACTCAAAACAACAAAATAAAAATGTTTATTATGATGAGCAATATGTTCGATCAATAAGAAAAATGGGCAATGTGACCACTCATGGAATTTATGAAGATACACTTTTTTATAACACTAAATGGCCAGATACAATAACTAGATACTTTAGCGATAGGAACTTACAAATACCTAAGATATTAAATGTTAATCCAGATAGTTTTTATACTTGTTTTAAAACAATAGATTATCCCTCAGCTATTAGTCAACTAAAAAAATTACCCCCTGTAAAAAACACAAAAGAATTACCCAACCGGGATGAACACGATGACTTTTATAATTACTTAGAAATCATTCTAGGTATAAAAAATCATAATCTCCATCTTTCTCTTGCAAGAGAGAGAATAATTGCTGATGCAAACATACATAAGCTTAATGGAACAGAAAAATAGCTGTTCAAAAATTATTAATGTCATTTTTATAAAACATATTTTTGTTTATCTATGGTTTAATCTGCGATATTACCACAAGATGGTAATAATTTTGTTCTATTATATTCTTGAATATTATGGAAGATTACTAATAGCAGTTTGATATAATGGTCTACTAGCAGCGGTTATAAGAGCAAATTTTATATCTATGTCATAACCATACTTAGTTTGAATATCATTAGAAACATTTACTGCTGTATCTGCTGCTAATTGAAGAGGATATCCCCCAGCACCAGTACCAATTGATGGAAACGCTATTGAAGTCATTCCGTTTCTTGCAGCAAATCTCAAACAATCTCCATAGAATGCTTCTAATGCCAACTTAGATTGCTTAATTGTATCCGGAGTTGAGTTATCATAATTAGGCCCCAATCCCCAGATAACATATTTTGAATTAGTGTTAATAGCTCTGGTTATAGCAAAATTACCATCTTCAAGCCCACCGGTATCATTATAAATATTCAAATCACCAATAGAATCTGCATTTATACTCCCCCTAATTACGCCATCAAGACCACCACCACCTCCAGCAATACCGCGAGAATTAACAATCGCATCCACATCTTGGCTCAAAATATTACCGTTAGCAGAAATCTCTAACTTTCTTTCTAGAGAAAACTTCCGATAAGGTGTTTTTATAGCGTCTACTTTTGTATTCGTAAATGTATTATCTCTAATAGTAGCCCCAGCTGATGGGGTAATAATACTAGTTTGTTTATTTTTTCTTCCGAAAGAAGTAGTATTAATTACATTATCAGTTATTACGGAGTTGGCTTCTGCTTTTATAACTGTTGAGCTATTGGAATATCCAATTATATAACCTGTAAACTTATTATTTACTACTTCACAATCAGCTATAATTCCTAAACCTGCCCCTCTAGAGCCAAATAATATACTTGAAGATATATTTTGTTTGATCTCAGCGCCATATTCTCCTTTATAGAAAACAGGCGCGTTAGTGACTCCGTATACACCGCCAGATGCAAGATTGTTAGTCACTTTACTCCCTGAAGCTTTTCCGACCACTCCAGCATTCCTAAGACCATAAATTTTTCCGACATATTTATTACCATCAACAACTGTTTCATGGAGAGGTCTATAAATAACTCCAGCATTATCATTCCCAAATATATTACCAATACTCTTACAGTTTTCTACTCTCACTCCCTCGGCACCAAGATGAGGTTGTTCACCAGTACGATGGATAATACCGCCATTATTTTCTCCATCAATATCAACAGCATTAAGAGCATTTATTATCTTAACTTTATAGTATCCTGCATACACATTACCGCCAGATTTTTTTGTGCCCTTTGTAAATTTTCCATAGTTAGAACAATTATATACCAAAACTTTATCTGTAATAATAGATACTGTTCCCCCAATATTTGTTCCAGCTATTTTGCCTTTATTTACTATATCACTAAATACTGTTTCCCCAGATCCTAATACAGCCACCCCACCTTGTTTAACTTTACTTAAATCAGATCTATTTTCAATATGATGAATACTGCTATCTATTATATGCCCACCAAGTCCTGCCGAATTATCACTTACGGCGCTCCACTCATCAAGTATCAAATATCCTATTTCGCTCTTTTTAATTAAATTAAAAAATCCAGTTGGACTATCTATCGAAACTCTATTTTCCTCATTTATGGAAATACTAACTCTCGGAGCAGTTGCTTTTCTTGCAGGAATATTATAGTTGTATAATTTCTTAGGTTTAAATGCAATTCTACTTATACCCCTATCATCCATAGATACATCCATCCCGAATATCATGCCGGTAAATTTATCAAAATTAACATTATCCCCACCAAAATTTATATCTTTTGCAATAATAATATGTGTTTTACCTTCAGCTAAAAATCGTCCAAGATCTGTTTTAGAATGTGCAATACTAAAAGTAGTCTTTTTAGTTATCACTCTATCTTCTTTGGTCTGGTCAACAATATCCACATCTCTTACAGGGATTTGGGTCATTTTACTATGAATACTATATGGTGAAATATTTTTATTAAACTTAAGCATAGGAGTTCTAATACTTATACCACCATAATAATCCAATCCTCTCACTTTATCTTGCTTAACTTCAGTACTAATGGTTAACCAGCTTAAAGGCTTATACTCTAATCTAATTTGAGGGCCAACAATTGTTACATTTTCTGCTTTGAACAAATACCCACCTAAAAATAAATTTAACTTGAGATTTCTAGAAGTGAAACCTATTTCGCTATCAAGTCCACGAAAAGCCCTTTCAATAACGGTTGTAGTTGAAGATTCCAAATAAATATTCGAGGAATCATGGGTGAGTTGATTGTTTTTTTTAGTTGTACTTAATGTGAATTTATCCTTTATTATTGGTAAATATCCATTTGCTCTAAACTCAACAGACTCTCTAAGATATTCTATTCCAAAAGTAGCTTGATTAATGAGATTATTATTAGTTGTCTTTCTAATATCATAATATAGATAACTACCTATGATCTGATTGTTTCTGAACATAAATCTATAACCTAGTCCTAGATTTCCCTCAGATGCTGAATTACTATCGCGCATTAATATTGGGTTTAAGAATAACAGATGGTTAGTTTTTTGTTTTATAGGGAGCAGCATACTAACTCTACCTATATGGCGTTTCCCAGCTTTATAGAATATTTCTACTTGATCTTGATATTTAGCATTAACATTAAGACAAATAACAGTAAAGAATATGAGTTTTATATATAAAAATTTCATAATTTAGTAAGGAGTACATCTCTAATAGAGCGCAAACAACCACATGAGCAATAATTATACATAAAAGCTGATAAAAATACAAGCTCTTATCACTCGTATATATCTATCGTTTATAACTAACTGAATATAAACATAAAATATTCACAAAATTTATCATCAGACGAAATATAATCTATGGGTAGATCCCTAATAACCATTGCCCTTTAAAAACTCTTATACTAAAGATATAAATAATTAATATAATATCTTATACACTTACACCATTCAAATCACCATAAAATTGCTTTTTCAAATCCTGCTTCGAAAATTTCATAATACTTATATTATTTTGCTTTAAAAAGTGTTCTATACTATTAATTTCATCTACTGTATCAGTTATTCCTAAGAATCTAGCTGATTCAATTGCTTGTTTTATATTCTGATATTTCCTAACATACAGCTTACCTTGATTTAGTCCACCATGGATATATATAGATAGAGAATTATAATTTGCTCCTAGATCGTCTAGAGCCTGTAGTAAAATATTAAAAATAGTCCCTAAAGTTGCAGTATCATTAGAGTCACTTATAGCTTGTGCATATCCCTGGCATTCTCCATAGGCACAAATAATTTTATTTCCAAAACGTAATTTTTGGGTATTCACAAAATGTGGTATAAAGCTACAACTAAAACACGTATCAAAAACTAACACTTCTGCAGAAAAATTACTATCAAGAAGTGCTCGTTGTAATTCTTCGGCTCTAATACCATTAAATCTAACAGGTTTATTATTTATAAACTCGCCATGATCACCAGTAAATAAAACATAATCATAGTGACCATCTAAATTAAATTTAACAGGAACATTCTTTCTGACAATAGTTATATCACTTGGTTGGATTCTAGCTTTAAGGTTATTTAATAGTGTCTGCTGTTTTTGTCCTGCAGAACCTTCATATTGGAAAAAAACTAGAGCTTTCCTTTCTTTATTAGGGTTATCAGTATTTAACAAATCTTCGTTGTGGTTATTACTTCCTTGTACATTACTCTTATTAATATTTGTTTTTTTACTTTCAGCCCCTGGTTGTGAATTATTTTTATTAAAAAAGAAATCACATCCAGATAAAATAATCAAACTTATTAAAATAAAATTAATTTTTATAATATACCTCATAATTATTATCTAAAATAAATATTTAGTTATTTTAAAAACACATAACTATACCGCTATAGGGGCTTTAATAGTAGGATGATATTGATAATCTATTATTGCAAAGTCCTCATACTTATACCCTGAAATATCATTAGGCTTTCTTAATATTTCTAATTTTGGATTTGGAAATGGTTTACGTTCAAGCTGAGTTTTAACCTGTTCTATATGATTACTATATATGTGGCAATCACCCCCTACCCAAATAAATTCTCCTACATCCATTTCGCACTGGTGGGCTAACATATGTGTTAATAAAGAATAAGAAGCTATATTAAATGGGACACCTAAAAAAAGATCTGCAGATCTTTGATACAGCTGACAAGAAAGCTTACCTTCAGCGACATAAAATTGAAATAATACATGGCAGGGCATCAGAGCCATACTAGGTAATTCACCAACATTCCAAGCATTTACAATTAACCTTCTACTATCAGGATCAGTTTTAATCAATTGAATAATATCTTGTAGCTGATCAATAGTATTGCCTTGTTTATCCTCCCAAAATCTCCATTGCTTTCCATAGACTGGCCCTAAATCACCATTTTCGTCGGCCCATTCATTCCATATTCTAACTCCATTCTCTTGTAGATATCTAATATTAGTATTCCCCGAGATAAACCACAGCAATTCATGAATTATGCTTCTTATATGTATTTTCTTTGTGGTAACTAATGGAAACCCCTGTTGTAAATTAAATCTCATTTG
This sequence comes from Legionellales bacterium, assembly GCA_013215905.1. The sequence continues at coordinate 13,403 of JABSQI010000018.1, forward strand.
GGCGCCAAACAAACTTTTAGTTCCTGTCCCAGTACGATCACCCTTAACTTGACCATTTTCTAAAACGGTTTTAAGTAATTCTAGATATTGTTGCAAAATTTCTCTCCTATAACTTAAGTTTTATGTGCATTTACAAAACTTGAACTAAAATATTTAAGCCAAAATAAAATACTCCCACCAAGTATGATCATAGGAATTGACAATAATTGACCTTGAGACATCCAGCCGAATAAAACAAAACCTAAATGGGAATCTGGCTCACGATAGTATTCTACTATAAATCTTATCAAACCATAACCCAATAAAAACAATCCAGAAATCTCCCCACGGATTCTAGGTTTTTTTGCATATAAATGTAACAACAAAAATAAAACAATTCCTTCTCCAAAAGCTTCATACAACTGAGAAGGGTGGCGAGCTAAACCATCGCTATTAGGAAAAACCACCCCCCAAAAAACTTCTGTGGTTCTACCATACAATTCCCCTGTTATAAAATTTCCTATTCTTCCACAAAATAATGCGGGAGGAGTCATCAAAGCAACTAAATCAACTACTTCAACAAAATTTTTACTATACTTCCTACTATAAAAAATAAGTGCAATAATAACCCCAATTAATCCACCATGAAAAGACATGCCTCCTCGCCATATTCTAAATATTTCTATGGGATCATAAATAATCTGTTCAAGTCCATAAAATAACCAATACCCTAATCGTCCACCTAAAATTACTCCCCATGCCTCAAAAAATATTAGATCCGTTACCTGCTCTGGACTCCAATTCTTCAAGCATCTTGCTCTACGTCTTGCTACTATCCATGCTAAAAAAAACCCAACAATATAAGAAACACCATACCATTTTACTGATAATGAACCTATAGAAAACACAATTGGATCAAAGTTATGATAAAACATAATTACTAACTTTTTCCCGCTCTAATTAAACCACCAAGACCAACACTAACAAGGTGTTGCTCAAGTAACAATCGAATATCTGAGAAATTCTCTAACTCCAGAACTTCGTTCAAAATTTTTCTTGCACTAGACATACTAAAACTTCTAATAACCCATTTAATTCTAGGCAAACTTACAGCATTCATACTTAAAGTATCAAATCCCATGGCTAATAATAGTATAACCGCAAGTGGATCACTAGCCATCTCCCCACAAATACTAACAGTCTTACCTTCTCCATGTGCTGCATTAACGATCTGAATAAGCGCTCGAATAACGGAAGGATGTAATGATTGATAACAACTGGCGATCCTAGAATTATTACGATCAACAGCTAAAAGATATTGCACAAGATCATTTGTACCAACAGATAAGAAATCCACTCTCTTTGCAATTTCTTTTGATAAATAAACTGCGGAAGGAACTTCAATCATCACACCAATAGACGGCTGTACCACATTAAATTTTTCCTCAATCAATTCACTATAAGCTTGGTTAATTAATGACAATGATTCTTCAACCTCTTCTATAGAACTAATCATAGGTAATAGTATTTTCAAATTATCTAATTCAATACTTGCTTTTAATAATGCTCGGATCTGAATTAAGAAAACTTCTGGGTGATCTAAAGTAACCCTAATACCACGCCATCCAAGAAAAGGATTATCTTCAATAATAGGGAAATAAGGTAATGATTTATCTCCACCAATATCCAACGTTCTCATAGTAACACTCTTTGGGGAAATAGTATTGAGCAACTGCCTATAGATAATTCTCTGCTCTTCCTCTGTCGGAAAGCTGTCACGTGACATAAATGGAACTTCAGTCCTATATAAACCAATACCTTCAGCTCCGACACTTAAACTCATGCCCGCATCAGCAGCCAAACCAACATTCACACAAAGCTGTACTCTATGACCATCTGGAGTCTCAGCAGATTTTGTCCGTAATTGTTCAAGGCTTTGATCTAACTCTTGTTCCTCTAAAGATAATTTAGCAAAATTATCTAATAAACTTTGAGATGGACTAATGTAAATCTTCCCCAGATAGCCATCAACAACTATATTGGCATTTTTTATCTTATCAAATGAGACACCTTTAATTCCCATGACCGTAGGAAGTTTCATTGACTTAGCAATAATAGCTGTATGAGAATTTGTTGAACCCTTGACTGATACAACCCCTTTTAACCGTCCCTCTGGTACATTCGCAATATCTCCAGGGGTAATTTCTTCTCCTAATAATATAGTATCTTCAGGATACTCAATTTCTTTGGGTTGCAAAGCTTGCAAATGTGACAAAATTCTCCTACCTAGATCTTTAACATCAGCTGCTCTTTCTTTTAGATATTCATCATCCATACTCGCAAATTGATAAGTATATTTTTTTACTACTTTTCTCAAAGAACCTTGAGCCCAATTTCCCTCACGGATCTGCTCTCTAACTTCATCACCAAGACTACTACTATCTAAAATACTAAGATAAGCCTGAAAAATTGCTAGTTCTTCTTTTTCT
>JABSQI010000180.1 GCA_013215905.1 Legionellales bacterium
TCATAGCTTTAGCAGCTTCTTTATCATACTTAGCCAGTTTCTCCTGTTGTTCATAATACCACATCTTAGTGCGGGGAGAGATAGCCATAACAACACCTTTATCAATTACAGGGAAAGGTGTAGGGACCCAATGTGGCGTATCTGTATTACGTTTACGCGCATCAATCTGACGAATGTAATAATCAAGGTGTATTACTTCTTTTGTCTCACTATTGCGAGCAATATGCTTAATTGGATTCTCCATATACATTTGAACAACTAAACCGTCTTCTAATTGAATATTATTAAAGTGATTAGTTATATCCTCACCTTTCATACTCTTATGGCCAACATATTCACTATTCCATGCATCAACAAAGTTCTGCCCGGCCAACATTTTATTAATTTGATCCTGACGTGTTTCATCTGATTCCTGACGTTTAGCATTGTTAATGTATGAACTTGCTTTACGTATTCTTGTTTTCTTAGGTCTACTCTTTTTACTCATCGTTTTTGTTTTTATTATTGTTTTTATTAGTTAGTTTATCTTCAGGAGGTATAAATTTATCTGATTTAATTAGACCTTCATATCTCTTTTTTATTATTGTAAATGTTCCAAAGTAATTCCATAAGTACTTACTATACTTTAAACTGTCAAAAGCATGTCGCTGCCACAAAAAGAAATGATTAACGGCATGTTTTACTTTAACTTCAGGTAGGTTTAATTCTTTGGCAACTTCTTTTATTACTTTCTTTATAAAAGGGTTATTAGACATATTGCTATTAATTACTTATTCTGTTACACAGAATTTAAATAAGAAATCAAATTTTAATGGTTCACCTTCACTTATAACTTTACGTGTTAGTTTTATAAGATCCCGCAGTTCATTGTTTAATACAAAGAGGTTATCTTCATCTTTTATTATGTAACCCGCCTTACGCAGCTTACTTAAGGTAGCATAAATACTAGAGGCACTCTTACCTAACTCTTTACCTAGTTTAACTAATGTTGCATCTTTATTGCGAAATACAATTGTAAAGTCCCCGTTCTTCTTCATTAAATGAATTAATAGTTCTATTGGGGTATCAGGTAATTTGGTTTCTATTATTTTACTACCTTGTCTTCTAACTCCAATAACATTGTTGAGTTTAAGATAAAGTCTGTAGAATGTATCTATATCTATAGATCTGAGAACAGTTGTTTCTATTTCACCAGGTCCTATGTATTCTTCGGTATAATTACCATATTTTACTACTTTACTATTTTTACTGTAATTTATGTTAGACATTAGTTGACATTTCTCTATGGGCGTTTTGTAGATAGTCTATTAGCTCTAGTAATTTTATATCTGTATATAAAACAACTCCATTGGTTAAATAAATATTAGTTATGCTCTTATCATCTGGATTCTCTGTTAGATGTGTTATTTTTCCTATATCTATAAATGACTTGATCTGTATATAGTCATCATCACTTATTTTTACACCTAAGTTCTTTAATCTAGAGGATGTTGTTAGTGTAGTTAATTCTATTAATAACATTTTGTTAATTGTTTAAGTAATAATATAGATGTTATATTATGTTAGTACAAATATAATGGATATATTTTATATAAATACCAATAAATATTAAAAAAGGCTAATTATATCATAATTATAGAAAATACTTTAATTATATTATATAATGTAATAACAAATACAATATTATAAATAACCTTATAAGTATATCTATTTTAATATCTAATATAATTACTAATATACACTAATATATGTATTATATGTAATAATGTATAGAGTATTATAATTATAATGTAGGTATATTGTATGTATTGTATATGTATTGTATGTATATATAGGAAAAAATTTTTTATTATATTTTTTTGTGTTAGTGAATGTGGGGTTGGTTACCACATACCAAGTGAACCCCCCTTAAGTTTTGTGGCGGGTTGGGACCCCGTCACAAAATAAAAATATTTCCCAAAAACATTTTAAATTAATTTATCATGGCTATCAAAATTAATAAGTCTGACGTAAACACTTCAGTTTCTTCTCTCGCCGAGAAAAAACTTGCAGGTCTTCGTCCATCCATCACACGTCTCGAAGAGTTTGCAACTCAAGAGGACTATGATGCTGTACTATCGGCAATCGCCGGAGACAATTCTGACATTAAAGTCAGACGTGTCCTCGGCAAAACCGAAGGGCGTCCCGTGCCCGTTCAGATTCTTTCCTTTCATAAATATGACAGAAAGAATTCCGACGGTTCGGAGGACGACCTTTCATTTACTTACGAAGACAGTGATGGGGTAACCCACACCGCCGTTCGTCGTAAATTTTGGTTCAAGGATGTTGACGGAGTTCAGGGTTTCGGTACATTTCCATTCCCCGAAAAACTCGGCAACAACCTTAAACAAGGCAGTCAAATTACCCTGAATCTTCATCTCTTACCTGCGGGCGAGAGGATTCTTCAGGTTAGTAAAGACGACGACATAGACGAATTAGTCTATCCTGTCGACTGTTACTATCCTGCGATGGGTGGAGGCTTTAACGCCTTTGAAACCACCATCGAAACGCTTACAGCGATTTACACCGCTGCTCGCGGTGCAATGGAAACTGTCAAAGCTCCAAAAGCTAAGACACCTTCCTAAAAACGTTACTCTCTCTTCCTTCGGGTTGAGAGAGTATTGTTTTTTAAATATATACTATGTATGAAATAACATAGATATATATTTAATCTTAGAAATTTATTAGTAAATAGCAACTTAAAAACATTTTTGGTACCTACATATCAAAATATATTTTGAGTTGCTTAAAACATAAAACAAATGACACAGGAAAATCCAATAACATCAGCCGAGTTATATGCAATTGACTCAAACCCTAAATTTTTAGGGCAAACGCCAATTGATATTGGCGGCGCAGTCATCATGAAGTGGAAAACTATTAGAGGGATTAGATTTACTAAATCCCAAGTATATTAAAATTCTTTTAATTTATTTATCTCTGATGCAGGAGAAAAATGCGTTGATGTATGGTGGTAACGCTTCCACTTACATATGAACAGAGCATATGTAACTTGTTAATCATATCTATTAGATATGTCCTGCACAATAACCCTGAACTTCATAAGGGTTGTTATTATTTCTTAACCAGCTCCGTTATGGTAGGAGCAAACTAACACTATACCAAACACTTCTGCAGGAGTGAGTGTATTATGAATTATTTAATTAAACAAACCGGCTTATCACTCAAAGAGTGACCCGGTGGCGATTACAGTTGTGATATCTCCACACTGTATGGTTAATCATTAAGGGTACGTATCCACGTTTTATTTAAAACTACGTGGAAATACATCTAGAGTATTAGATAGTGCAAAGGTTGTTCACATAACACCTCCCGCTTAACAGACACCGCTTGTGATATAAGTGATAGCAATGTGTCTCCTAATAGGGTATGTACCGCCGAAGGTATAACCTGGGACAGGATAAAGTTCCGAATTAATCTCGTTGCGCGACGAAATATAACCTTACTGACGAGTAAGGTTATGTTCATATCTATTGGTAGGATATGCTGAAGAGTTACCATGCAAAAATATTTTATTTTAACACATAAAAATATATATTATGATTGATTACGAAAAAGTTTTTAAAACGATAGCATACCTAATTGAAACTATGAATAACTTCGACGATGAAGTTTTAAGATACAAATATAGTAAAGTGCTTTTGCACTATAAAAACTATATCGAAAGTTGCATCGGAGAAAATGATATAAGGGGAGAATTAAAAGCTCTCCTATACATTAAGAGGAATGCCGAGAAACATTTAAACTATATATACTTTCCTCATTTAGAGAGGGAGGCAGGTATTGTGTTTGAATAAAAAAATAAAACGTGTGTTTTTTAGCAGTTTCAGGTCACTTGGTTTGAATCCATAAGAGAAACGTCTGCAGATTCAGTTTATACTGATGTAACCCATCTAAAATGGGGCAGACATGCTATTTTTGTGTGTTAAAGTGGTGTACTTAGCGTACGCCACTAAACACACACATACTTTTCTTATACACTTTTACACGTGCAAAAAGAAAGTATACATCATAAAGCCTATACAAACTCAATTAGATATTTCTAATTAGGCTTTACTACATCTAAATGTAGATTTTGAGTATAAATTTATTATTAAAAAATCAAATTATGAAATATATTGTAGTTAAAGTTTACGATCGCGACTTTGCAGTCGTAGGATTTACTAATGGAACTCTTGAAGAGTTCTATAATAAATCTAAAAAATCAGGATATAATTATTCCAACTTAAAACTCATCGAATTGAAAGATGAGGTTT